>CAZCWA010000149.1:0-10663 GCA_964502265.1 uncultured Myxococcaceae bacterium
CCCTTGCCCGCCGAGGCGCCCGACTTCACGGCGCTCTCGGACGACGCTCCGACGCCGCCGCTCGGGTTCGAGGCGCTGGTCATCGATGCGGCGACGTTCGAAGAAGTCGAGCCTGCGCCCTCTCCCACCGCGGCCGCTTCCGGAGCGGAGTCGTTCGACGTGGACGTGGCCGAGGCCGTGGCCGAGGAGCCCTTCGATGATCTCTCGGTCGACGTCGCCGTGGCCGAAGCCATCGCCGGCGCGGAGCCGATGACGGACGGGAGCATCGAGCCTTCGCCGACCATCCACATCGATCCCTCCTTGTACGAGGAGGCGCGGCTTGCGGACCCGCCGGAGGCCGACGCGCCGGTGGAGGCGACCGCGAACAGCGTGGGCGTCGAGCCCGAGCTGCCCGGGGCCGCGGACGATGCGGTCCCGCTGGCCGGTGTGGACGATCTTCCGGGTTGGGATGCTGAGCTGTCGTCGCTCTCCCTGGAGCCAGACGCGGGTGAGCTGCCGGCCGTGGACAGCACCTCGCTGGCAGAGCTCGCGCAGGCGGGTCCGGAGGACGCGTCGGGCGGCACGGACGACGTCGAGGTGGAGCTCGAGATCTCCTCGCCGAACGCGCTGCCGCTGGAAGCCGCGGCCGTCACCGAGGAAGGACGGGCCGTGCCCGGACTGGACCTCAGCACCCCTCACGTGGAGATCGAGTGGGACGCTGCGGACGCGATTGCCGAGGCTGCGCAGGCGTTGCCCGCCGTGCCGCAGGAGGAGGGCTCCCCGCATGACGCCGAGGCCGCGCTGCTCGCCGACTCGGACGTTGCCCCTCCGCCGGTGGCGGACTTCATCCCGGTCTCATCCGGATTCGGTGGCGCCTGGTCCGCGCAGCTCGAGGTGCACGACGAGCCCATCGCGCCCGTCATGATTCCGGCCGAGGCCGCGCCAGAGTCCATGGCCGCCTTCGCCACCCTTCAGGAACTCCCTGCCCCTGCCCCTGCCCATCCCCCTGAACCCGCGGCCGCCTCAGCGGAGCCGCTGCCGGTGATCGAGCTCGTCGAGGAAGTGGAGGAAGAGGAGGAGCTGGAGGAACTGGAGGAGTTGGAGGAGCTCGCGCTGGTCGAGGAGGTGGACCCGGTGCCGCTCGCGGGGCCGGGTGCGCTCGATGCGGCGCAGCGGGTGGTGACGCCCGCCTCGGTTCCGGTCGCGATGACCGCTGCCCCGGCTGTCCCCGCGGTCTTGGAGCCGGAGCCTGAGCCGGACGAGGCGGCGGTTCGGGCCCAGCTCTTCGGCCGTTCGGTGGATCTCTCCGCGCCCGCCGCCCCGAGCGTCACCGCGTGGGTGGAGGGGGAGCACCGGGTGATCCTCCACACGGTGGAAGGCCAGGTGAAGCGTGGCCTGCTGCGCGATGCGGACCTGCTGGACGAGCTGGTCACGCTCGAAGGGCCCATCGGGACCGCGCCCGAGTCCATGCCCACCGCGCGGCTCAAGGCGGTCTTCTTCATGCTCCCAGCGGGCAGCCGTCCGGCGATCCCGGCAGGCCAGAAGCTCCGCGTCACCTTCAACGACGGCCGCCAGGTCGCGGGCTACTGCAGCGACTACAGCCTCATCGACCCGGGCTTCTTCCTCGTGCCGGCGGAGAACCGGACCAACACCGCGCGGATCTTCATCTACCGCACCAGCGTGCAGTCCGTGCAGGAGGGCTGAGCCACAGCGAGCCGGCGGCGGCCGCTTCAGTGGATGTAGCGGTCGCTGCCCTTGTCGGTGTTCCGGTCGTCGGAGATGACGCGCAGGTTGTTCCGCCGCGTCTTCATCTGACGGCCCAGCCGCCACTTCTGCGCGCGGAGCAGGAGGAGCCGCGGCGTGCCCACCCGCACGTAGACGTAGGCGCAGGCGATGGCGAAGACTTCAGGCATCACCGGCACCAGCGAGCGCGCGAAGGCAGCCTTGATGCCCACCAGCACGATCCCGAAGATGGCGAAGGTGTTGCCGCTGATGGCGCCGAACAACATCATCTGCATCTGCGTCCGGCCGAAGGACCACCCGTAGGCGAGCCAGATGGCGGTCAGCATGACCGTGGGACCTTCGAACGGAAACGGCCGCACTGCCGGCCAGAACAGCGCGACGATGGACGTCAGCAGCCCGGAGAGTGCGGTGGCCCCGACGGCGTACCAGAGAAACCGCTTCGTTCCCCAGGAGGCCTCGAGCTGCCCGCCGATGCTCCAGACGATCAGCGCTCCGATGAGGACACTGAACGGCTGCAGCGCGATGAACGCATAGGTCAGCGGCTGCCAGACGAACCCGTTGATGACGAACTCGGGCCGGAGCACGAGCAGACCGTCCAGGACGCCGACGAGCGCGACGAGCACGGACGCGACGATGATCCCGATTGCGAGCTTCGCGGCGGCGCTCGCGGCGCTCAGCGGCCCGCCCCGTCCGAACATGTTCCCGCCGCCGCCACTGCGCATGGGTCGCATCGCCATCTTCCGTCTCTCCCAGTCGAGTCGGGGACAAACCTAGGGGCCGCTCGCGCGTCCGCAAGCCCAACCGCTCCCCTGTAAGCACGAAAGGCACCGTCCCATTCCGGGAGGTGCCTTCCGAACGACAGCGCCGACGCGCCCCGCCTACTTCTGCCGGTAGAACAGGGTGATGGTCAGGCAGTGGAACTCCTTGTCGGAGGACTGCGTGACCTCGCGGTCGACGATCTCCAGGTTGGAGTTCTCCTTCAGCCACCGGGTGATGGCCTCACCCATGCTCTCGCGATCGCGCGCGAGCGTGGTCGAGAAGACCTTCACCCCGGTGAAATTCATGTTCGCCATGTCGCGTTCCACCCTCCCCTCACAACCCGCTGCATTTACACCCCGCCCGCAGCCCCCGCAACAGACTTGCCGGTCTGCTCCCGGATGATCGCGTGGATCTCATCGTCCGTGAGCGTCCACGCACACGCCTTGGCGCGCTCGAGGATGGCCCGGCACAGTGCGTCGTCGGCCGGGATGCCGCGCGCCTCGCACCAGAAGCGCACGTTGCTCAGGCCGCTCATGTGGCCGATCTCGATCACCTGCGCCTTGCCGAACTCGCCCGCCGGCACGCCCGAGTACACCCGGTCCGACAGCCACTGATCGCCGTGCCGCTGCGCCTTGATGATCGCCGCCGCGTGCACGCCGGTGGCGGTGCGGAACGCGTCCTCGCCGGCCAGCGGGTAGTTCTTCGGGATCGGGAACCGGCAGGCCTCCGACACCTTCTTCACGTACGGCACGAGCTGCGAGAGGTCGTGGTCGAACCAGCCGAGCAGCTTCAGGTTCAGAAGGAGCTGGTCCATGGACGTGTTGCCCACGCGCTCGCCCACGCCCAGCCCGCAGCCGTGGATCCGGTGCGCGCCCGCCTCGATGGCGTAGATCGCGTTCACCAGCGCCAGGCCCCGGTCGTTGTGGCCGTGCCAGTCGATCTTCACCTCGCCCGCGCGGCCCATGCCGGCGATGAGGCCCTGCGTCCACCCGATGAGCGCCCTCACCCCGTCCGGCGTCCCGTGCCCCACGGTGTCGCAGAGCACCAGCCGCTTCACCCCGTGATCGATCGCCGCGCGGAACAAGGGGTCGAGCACCGCAGGCGTGGACCGGATGGTGTCCTCGGTCACGAAGGCGACGTCCAGCCCCTCCTTCACCGCCAGATCGATCGCCGCGATGGACGTCTTGACGATGAACTCGGTGTCCCAGCCCTCTGCCCACAGGCGGATCGGCGAGGAGCCGATGAACGCGTAGACCACCAGCGGCACGCCCGCCTTCTGCGAGGCATCCGCGATGGCCTGCACGTCCGCGAGGTGCGTCCGTCCCGCGGCGCCCGGCTCGATGTCCAGGCGCTTGTCCTGGATGTGCCGCGCCATCGCCACCACGTCGTCCATGGCACGCTTGCCGGCGCCGGGCAGGCCGATGTCCGCCGACCGGATCCCGAGCGCGTGCATGTACTCGAGGATCTGCAGCTTGTCCTCGAGCGGCGGGTCGTACACCGACGGCGACTGCACCCCGTCCCTTAACGTCTCGTCGAAGAGATCGAACGCGTGCTGCGGCCTTTCCACGGTCCGCACCCGGTTCCAGTCGTAGATGACCTCTTCGCGCGGGGCGCCCTTCGTCTCGTTGCTCTTCTGCATCTTCAGCGTCCCGCCATTGCCTTGCGGCCGGCGCAGGCCGGCTCTTCCTTGCACGAGGGTCCGATGCCGTCCGGGTGGGCCCCGAGCGGCACCTTCTCCGACTCTTCCGCGCCACAGAGGACGCATTTGCGCTTGCGGGACCGGCGCTCTGCACGCCGGGCCTCTGCCAGGGCCTTCGCCCGCTCCCGGGCGGTCTTCGCGTCCTCGTTCATCTGCCGTTCCTCGTGAAGCCGTGCGTGGGGTCGTGCGCCGGGGACCTCGGGCTAGAGCGCCTCGACCAGGACCGCGATGCCCTGGCCGCCGCCGATGCAGGCGGAGCCCACACCATAACGGTTGCCGCGCCGCTTGAGCTCGTAGAGCAGGTGCGCGGTGATGCGCGCGCCGGACGCGCCGAGCGGGTGGCCCACCGCGATCGCGCCGCCGTTCACGTTCGTCTTCTCCCGCGGCAGCCCCAGCTCCTTCTCCACCGCGAGGTACTGCGGCGCGAAGGCCTCGTTCACCTCGAAGAGGTCGATCTCGGAGAGCTGCGTCTGCGCGCGCTCGAGCAGGTTGCGGATCGCCGGCGCAGGGCCGATGCCCATGATCTTCGGGTCGCAGCCGGAGACGCCCCAGTTGACCAGCCGGCCGATGGGCGCAAGGCCCCGCTTCTCCGCCCACGAACGGGTCGCCATCACCACCGAGGCGGCGCCGTCACAGATGCCGGAGGCCGCGCCCGCGTGGACCACGCCGTCCTTCTTGAAGACCTTGGGGAGCTTCTTCAGCCCCTCCAGCGTGGTCTCCGGGCGGTTGTGCTCGTCCTTCGCGAACGTCACCGTGCCCTTGCGGCTCTTCAGCTCCAGCGGGGCGATCTCCTGCGCGAAGTGGCCGGACTCCTGGGCGGCGGCGAAGCGGCGCTGGGAGAGGACCGAGTACTCGTCCACCTCGTCCTGGCTGATGCCGTACTGCACCGCGAGGTTCTCGGCGGTGATCGCCATCGGGTCACCGGTGTAGCTGTCGGTGAGCGCGGTCCACAGCGCGTCCTCCATGTTCGACTTGCCCAGCGGGATGCCCCAACGCGCGCCGCGGATGATGTGCGGGGCCTGGCTCATGGACTCGGTGCCGCCGGCGAGGACGACCTGCGCCTCCTCGTTGAGCATGGTCTGCGCCGCGGTGACGAAGGCCTGGAAGCCCGAGCCGCACAGCCGGTTCACGCCCAGCGCCGGCACCGGGACGGGAACGCCCGCCCGCAGGCCCACGTGACGCGGGAGGTAGATGGCATCCGCCGAGGTCTGGATCACGTTGCCGTAGACGACGTGCTGCACGTCCTCGGGCGAGATCTTCGCCTGCGCCAGCGCCGCCTTCGCAGACTCCACCGCGAGGTCCGTGGCCGACTGATCCTTCAGCGCGCCGCCGAAGGTGCCGAACGCGGTGCGCTTGGCGGACAGGAACCAGATCTCCTCGCTCTTCGAAACGCTCTTCATGTGTGCGTGTGCTCCCATGCGTTCGTGCTGCGTTGGGGGCGGCCCCGAGCAGTGCTCTAGAGGATGCCCCAGATGGCCCAGGCCACCATGCCCAATGTGCCCACACTCCACAACAGCCCGCGGGCGTTGCGCTGCCTCACCTCCGGCTTGCCGAAGCCGTCGTGCCACGCCCGCTGGGCCGCCACCCGGCCGTCCAACGTCGCATCCAGTGTGGTCTGCAACCCATCGATGCGACGCCAGTGCGCGCGCACCACCCGCTCCACCGTCGCCTCCTCCAGATAGCCGGAGAGGTAACGCCCGGGGACCTCGATCGCAGGGCGCCGGTAGGAGGCGGAGACCACGAAGCCGCCCCCTTCGAGCGTCGTGAGCAGGTAGACGTTCGGCTGCCCGCCCGGCCCCTCGAACAGCGTCGCGTGGGCGCGGGACTCGTGGTGCACGTAGTCGAAGCAGATGCGGGTAGGCCCCAGCACCGCGCGCTCCACGTGGGTGCCCAGCGGTAGGAAGCCCAGCCCGAGCAGCTCCTGCGAGGCGGCGCGCAGGTGCGCGGGGACCAGGCCCCAGTCGTCGCCGTCCCACTTCGAGGGCGGCTCGTCCGCCTCGATGCGCAGGGACTCCGGCTTGAGGAAGAGGATCGCCCGCCAGAGGAAGTAGCGGAGCCCCGCCATGGCCAGCGCGGCCACGAAGAGCCGGATGAGGACGACGCGATCCACGCGGGAAGGGATACGGTGCCCGCCGCTACGCCGACAGAGCCTCGAAGACCCGGGTCCCGTGCCGCTTCACCGCCGGCACGAGGCCGCCCTCCCGCTGCAGGGCCTGGACGATGGGGCTCGGCTGCTCCGCCTTGAAGGTGCGGCCGGACGCCACGTGGCGGACCTCGCCGCGCGCGACATCCACCGCCACCTCCGCGTCCTCCTCGGCGAGCGCGTAGAAGTCCTCGTCGCGCACCACCAGGTAGGCCAGCGCCTCGTTCACCAGGTTGCGCTTGTGGATGAACGCGTAGCTCTTCGCGATCACCGCCTTCACGCCCGCCCCCAGCAGCGCCCACACCGCGTGCTCGCGCGAGGAGCCCGAGCCCCACGCCTCACCGGCGACGATGATCGTCCGCCCCTCCTTCGCGCGCGGCACGAACTCCGGCCGCACGTGGAAGAACGCCTTGGTGCCGATCTCCGCGAGGTCGGTGAGGTGGCAGAACTCGCCGGGGATGATCGCGTCGGTGTCCACGTGGTCCCCGAAGCGCTGCACCCGCCCTGCGACCGTCGCGCCCTTCACCTCGCCGCCCGCCACGGCGCCGCCGGTCTCGCCCGCCACCTTCACCGTGGGCTCGCTCACCTTCACCTCCCAGGTGCGCGCCTTCGACCCGTCCCGGTGCAGCAGCCGCGCGAAGCGGTCCTGATCGATCTGCGCCAGCAGGGGCCGGGGGTCCGCGATCTTCATCTCCACCGCGGACGCCGCCACCGTGGCCGCAGACGCCAGGTGCGCCAGCGATCCCGCGCCCATCCGGTTCTCGTAGTTGCGGTTCTGCGAGGAGAGCCACACCTCGCCCGGCTGCGCCTTCTCCGACGCGATGCCCAGGCACATCGAGCAGCCCGGCGGCCCCACGCGGAAGCCGGCCTTCTCGTAGATCTGCCACAGCCCACCCTCGCGCATGCGGGCCACGATCCCGAGGTCCCCCGGCACCACCAGCTTGCGCGGGTGCGGCTTCTCCGCCGGGCGGTTCCTGTAGGCCTGCTCGAGCACCAGCGCCGCCAGCACCAGCTCCTCTTCCGTGGTGGTGCACGCGCCGATGAAGCAGCCGTGCAGCGCCATGCCCAGGACCTCGTCCACGGTCCGCACGTTGTCCGGCGAGAAGGGCTTGGCCACCAGCGGCGAGAGCTTCGTCAGGTCGATGCGGTAGCGCGCCACGTACGGCGCGTCCTCGTCCGCACGGAAGTAGTGCCCGCCCTGCCGGTACTCCGCGTCCGGCCGCCCCGCCATCCAGGCCGCGACCTCTTCGTCCGCCTCGAAGATGCCGTTGAGCCCGCCGAACTCGGCGGTCATGTTGGCGATGGTGAAGCGCATGTCGGTGCTGAACTTCCGCACCGCGTCGCCCCGGTACTCCACCGACCGCTCCATGGCCACGGTGTTGCGCCCGAGGTCGCCCAGCGTCTTGAGGATCACGTCCTTGCCGCCGATGCCGAACGGAAGCTCGCCCGCGTACTCCACCGCGATCGCCTCCGGCACCTCGATCCACGACTGCCCGAGCACCATCGCCGCGGTCACGTCCGCGCCGCCCAGCCCGATCGCGAACGCGCCCAGCCCGCCGTGCGACGAGGTGTGCGAGTCCGCGCCCAGCACCACCTCACCCGGCCGCACCAGGTCCCGGTAGAACTTGGTGTGAAGGATGGTCTCGTTGGCGTCGTAGAAGTGGCGGATGCCGCTCTGCTTCGCGAAGTCCCGCGAGAGCTGGGTGAGCCGCTGCGCGCGCCGGTCGTTGGCCAGCGTGACCGGATCCACCGTGTGGTCCACCGCGAGGAAGAACCTGTCCTTGTCGTGCACGTCCGGGCGCCCGAGCAGGTCCCAGGTGCGCTCCATGCCGTTCCACGCGAGCTCGCTGGCGATGGTCCAGTCCACCGCGATCTGCAGCACGTCGCCCGACTCGACCCAGCCGCGGGTGAGGTTCCGCGCGTGGTGGGCGAGGATCTTCTGCGTCAGCGTCATCGGCTTCATGACGGATGCCTATAGCGCACGCCTGTTCGATGCGCGCGGGGACTTCGCTCGCGCACCACGCCAGGCAGGCGACCTCGGCCTCGCCCCTTCGGGCCCGCTCCCTCTACGTCACGCTGCGTCAGGACGCCGGGTCGCCACTTGCCGCGCCAACAGCCGCTCGAGCGCTGCCCGTCCGCTGCGGATGCCCCACGCGAGCAGGAGCCCCGACGCCAGCAGCACCGCCGCCACGACCGCGACCTCCCACAGCGCCAGCGTCCGGCCCCAGATCTTCCCCAGCCCGGGGAAGGTGGACCAGCCGTACACGATGGGGATGTGGAAGACGTAGAGCACCAGCGTGCTGCGCCCCACCGGCTGCAGCCTCCTCGCGAAGCCTGCGGGGATCGCCATCCACAGCGAGCACACGGTGAGCACCTGGCCCAGGCGGTGGACGTACATCGCGGGGTGGCTCATCGGCAGCGACGGCGTCCACCATGCGTGCACGCTGCCCATCAACACCAGGCCGAGCAGAGCCAGCGCGACACCCCGGTGCCACGACCTCTGCAGCATCGGCAGGAGCAGCGCTGTGCAGGCGCCGGCGAAGAAGTAGCCGCCCCACGGCAGCAGCGGAAACGGCGAGGTCCGGCTGGTGACCAGCGCCGCGTGGAGCGGCTGCGGCAGGGCCTGCATCCAGCCGTGGCCGTCCAGCACGATCCCCAGCAAGGGCAGCAGCACCGCCAGGCCCGCCATCAGCACGAGCCGGCCTCTCGGCGCGTCCACCACCGCGAGCGCCCCCGCACAGAGCAGCAACGAGAGCCCGATGCACTGCAGCGCGTCGAAGCCGATGAAGTGCGCCCACACCTGCGCGTCGAGCGCGAAGAAGCGGTCGAGCCCCCACCCCGGCCAGCGCAGCGCCAGACCGAGCCCGAAGAGGAGCAACACCCTCGGCACCCGCGCCCGGAAGAGGGCCGTGCCGGTGGCGCCGGTCTTCGTGATCGCGGTGACCACTGCCCAGCCGGAGACGAAGAGGAAGAGCGGCGCGGTGATCCCGCGGAAGATCCAATAGGTCTGCAGCGCCTGCGTCTCGCGGACCGTCATCGCCAGCAGCGCGTCCGCGGTGTGGCCGAAGACCATGAAGCAGACGGCGGCGGCCCGCGCGGCGTCCAGTCCGTGGATCCGGCCCGGGCGCGCGGGGGCGTGTGATGCGGACATCTGGTTCATAACGTCGAAGCCCCGCTCTTAGTGGAGCCGGCCCGCGGTGTCATCCGCCGCCGCCCGCCCGCCCGCTTCCGCGCCCTCGGCCGGCTGCCTTCCGGAGACGCGGACGTGCCCTGGCGCCGTTGACCCGCCGGGTCCGCCCAGACTTCGCAGATCACCCCTCCGTTTCACGCGCTCTCCCCTGATGGCACGGTGGCATGTGCACTGCACTGCGCCGCGCAATGGCCTCCGAAACGTGCGCCCCTGCTGCAGCACCGCGTCCGCGGCGGGGCTGGATCCTTTGCCTGCTCGGCGTCCTCTGGGCGGTGGGCGTCGCCGTCGGCGTGGGCTGGAACTGGCGCTACGCCGCCGGCCCCACCGCGCCCGGCGCCCCCGCCGCCTTCTGGCCGGAGCACAGCCGCATCGCCCGGGCTCCCGGCGCACCGGCGATCCTGATGTTCGCCCACCCCGAGTGTCCCTGCTCGCGCGCGAGCCTCGCGGAGCTGGAGCGGGTGCTCGCGCGGGCGCCGGCCGGGGCCAGCGCCACGGTGGTCTTCATGGGCTCGTCGGCATCGGGCCTGGTGGAGCGGGCGCGCGCGATCGAGGGGCTCGCCATCCACCACGATCACGATGGGAGCGAGACCGCGCGCTTCGGCGCCGCCAGCTCCGGTCACGTGCTCGGCTACGACGCCGAAGGGCGGCTGCAGTTCACCGGCGGGGTGACGCCCTCGCGCGGACACGAAGGCGCCACCGAGGCCCGCGCCGTCCTCCTCGCGCTGCTCCGGAACGAGCCGGGGGAAGGCGCCGAGCTGCCCGTCTACGGCTGTGGGCTGCGCCGCCCGGAGGACGCCTCCTGATGTCTCCGCACAACGAAGCCCCGCCCGACGTCGACGGACGCGCCCGCGAGCTCTACGAGGCGCACCAGGCGCGCATCATGGCGAACACCGACCGGATGTTCGCCGGCCTGATGGTCGCGCAGTGGCTCGTCGCCTGCGGGCTCGCGCTCTGGCTCTCCCCGTACACCTGGGAGGGCGAGCTCCGGACGCTGCACCCGCACGTCTACCTCGCCTTCGGGCTGGGTGGCCTGGTCACCAGCCTCCCGGTGGCGCTCGCGTTCCTGCGCCCCGGCCAGGCCTCCACCCGCCACGTCATCACCGCCGCGCAGCTCCTGTGGTCCGCGCTGCTCATCCACCTGACCGGCGGC
>CAZCWA010000150.1:0-2805 GCA_964502265.1 uncultured Myxococcaceae bacterium
CCTCAGAACCCGAACGCCAGTCCCGCATGCGCAGCGCCGCGCACGTGGCTGTCGAATGAATAGACCTGTCCCCCGGCGCGGAGGGTGGTGGGGCCGGCGGGGATGACAAGCGATCCCTCCAGCCGGAAGTCCGCGCCCCGGTTGCCGACGAAGACGGCGGGTTCGACCTCCAGGCCCAGGGCGCGCCCGTCGATCCGCGTCAGCGCGTAGCGGTGGGGAAGGGCAACGCTGAGGCCGTTGCGCTCGGCGCCGCCGAAGACGACACGACGCGCGCCGACGGCGAGGCCCAGCTCCACGTGCTTCTTCGGCACCGGGCGCAGGAGCAGGTGCGCGTCCACCGCGCCGTAGGTCCGCCCGCCGTCCAGCGTCCCCTCCCACGTCGTCTGCGCCCCGAGCACGCCCTGCGCGAACTGCAGCCGCGCGCCGGTGAGCGGAACGAACACGTTGGGATCTGCTGCGCCCGCCATCGCCCCGCCGAGCACGCCCACCTGAAAGGAAGGGCAGCGGTAGCGGTGCAGCGTGGCCTCGTCCGCCTCCGAGTCCACCGCGTAGATGACCAGTGGCAGCGCGGCGACGACGACCACCGCCGCCACCAGCAGCAGCTCGCCCCCGCCGCCGCCTCCTCCGCCTCCACCACGAACGCCGGACAACGGCGTGTCCGCACTGCTCGCCGAGGACGTGGAGCCGGAGGGGATGGCCGGTGAGAGATCGCCCGCGACCTCCACCGCGCCGCCCACGTCTCCACCGATGACGTCACCGCCCACGTGCGCGGTTCCTCGCGCTTCGAAGGCCCAGTCGAAGCAGGGACGGTCCGCGAGCGCCGGCATCGACACCAGCAGCGCGAGTGCGAAGGCGAGTGCGCGGACGGGAGCGGGTCGCATGCGCCGCGTGCCGTGTGCAGCGCGCGTTCCACGACGTGATTCCGCAGCTCTGCGCATGGGGCGCGTCCTCCGGCTGCGACATTGCCGCCCCGCACCTGCGTCATGCAATGCGCATCCAGAGGGCTGCGCGGCTTGCTTTCACGGGTCGCGCTATAGGAGCGTTGAAGGTCGAGGTGACGCGTATGGACGTCCGCTGGGGCCTGCTGGTCTTCACCCTCCTCCTCACCGCCTGTGACACCGATCGATTGGTGGAGGCGCCATGCCGTGAGGACTTCCACTGCGAGACGGGACTGCTCTGCGAGGAGTTCCGCTGCATCCCCGCGGAGACGAAGTCGTGCGAGGTGGTGATCGAGGGCAACCCGATCCTCCAGCCTTCACCCTTCACCGCGTCCTTCGGCGAACTCGACGCGCCGGAGGCGAAGCAGACGGTGACGCTCCACAACATCGGCAACTGCACCCTCACGCTGTTCGAGGCGCAGGTCGCCGGCGGCGAGGGCTCGGCCTTCTCCTGCGACCTGTGCGGCGGCAACTTCCCGATCGAGATCTTCCCCGGCCGCAAGCGCGAGCTGGAGGTCTCCTTCACCGCCAACGGGATCGGCGCGTTCCGGGACCACCTCGTCATCCTCAGCGACGACCGCGAGTTCCCCGAGCTGCGCGTGCCCCTCCACGCGAACTTCCTCGGGGTGCCGGACCTGCGGGTGACGCCCGATCCGGTGGACTTCGGCTACGTGGCGCAGGGCCGCGTGGGCAAGAAGCGCGTGCAGCTCACCAACCAGGGCACCGGCGTGGCGGAGGTCACGGTGACGAAGGTCTCGCTCGAGCCGCCCACCGAGCACTTCACCCTCGTCGATCCGCCGGGCGAGCCGGTGGCGCTCGCGCCCGTCACCGCGGACGGGATCGTCCTCGGCGTGGAGGCGCAGTACCACCCGCGCAGCACCGAGCTGCACTCGGTGGAGCTGGTGGTGGAGTCCTCACACGGGACCTTCCGCGTGCCCCTGCACGGCAACGCGCTCACGCCGCCGCAGCTCGCGCTCAACCCCACCTCGATCGACCTCGGGCAGGTGCCGCTGGGGCACACCAACGTCCAGCCGATCACCCTGCTCAACGAGGGCGGCGCCCCGCTGGAGATCTCCTACGCGTGGGGCGGCCCCAACCCCTCGACGGATCTCTTCGCCAACCCGCTGGTCATCCCGCCCATCACCGCCGGCTCGTACGTGGAGCTGCAGGTGGCGGTGACTGCGACCGCGCTCGGGCCCATCAACGGCTTCATCGTCCTCACCACCAACGACCCCGGCAAGCCGAGCGTCACCATCCCCGTCAGCGCCGTGGGCATCCCGGGTCCCGGTCCGGAGGTGGTGAAGATCGAGCTCACCTTCGACAACGGCGTGGACGGCGCCTTCGACCGCGACCTGCGCAACGTGGACATGACGCTGGAGCACCCGTTTGGCTACGTGTGCAACAAGCAGTTCCCCAACCCCACCAACTGGGGCGCGCACGGCACCGCGAGCTGGATCTCCTTCGGCCCCAAGGAGGAGCCGGAGCGCATCGTGCTCGCGGACGCCACGCAGGACGGCACGTACCGCGTGATGCTGCAGTACATGGAGGACTGCTCGTCGCTGCCGACGGAGCTTTTGGCGGGGCTGCTCGGCATCTCGGTGGACGCGCTCATCGGCTACCTCTCCGGCGGCATCATCGACGTCGACGGCGGGGACGTGGGGCAGATGATCGAGAACACCTGCTTCAGCCGCAGCGCGACCTCGGCCACCGTCCGGGTCTGGGTGAACGGCGCGGTGATCCGGGAGAAGACCGTGTCGCTGGCGAAGAAGGGTGACACCGCCTACGCGCTCGACCTCGTGCGGTCGGGCGGGAGGTTCAGCGTTCCGTGATGACCCCGCGCGCATCCCTCATCGCCGCCGCGCTGCTC
>CAZCWA010000150.1:2905-10603 GCA_964502265.1 uncultured Myxococcaceae bacterium
TGGAGAGCGGACACGAGGAGGTCCACGCGGCGCTGCCCCATCAGCGCGCGCTGGGGCCCGGCAAGACGCTGCCTTTGCCGGTGACCTTCGCGCCGCAGGCAGAGGGCTACGTGCAGACCGAGCTCTTGCTCTCGGCCACGCCCGCCTACGTGACCCCGGTGAAGGTGCGGGTGGAGGGGACGAGCCTCACCACCGCGAAGCTGGCGGCGCTGCCCTCGAACGAGATCGACTTCGGCCTGGTGAAGAAGGGGGCAAACCGCCAGATGAGCGTGCAGCTCGTCAACCAGGGAGGCACGGCGCTGAACGTGACGCAGGTGGCGGTGGTCGATCCTTCCGGCGTGGTCAGCGTGCAGGCGCCGGGCAACGGCGAGCCCTTCACGCTCGGGCCGCTGGAGCGGGTGACGGTGCCCCTGCTCATCGACGGCGTCACCGCGGGAGAGGTGGACGCGCGGGTGGTGATTTCCTCCGACGATCCGGTGTCTCCGGCCTACGAGCTTCGCGTCTTCGGCACCATCACCGAGCCGCAGCTCGGCCTCTCTCCGGGCAGCATCGACTTCGGCAAGGTCCCGGTGGGCTGGGCGGTGACCGAGTCGGTGAAGCTGCGCAACACCGGCTGGGGCACGCTCAACGTGAAGCACATCACCCTGGTGGCGGGCAGCTCGGGGCTCTTCAGCATCACGCGGGTGCCGGCGCTGCCGCTGACCCTGGAGCGGGACGCGCGCGCCTCGGTGGACGTGCAGTTCCGCGCCGAGACCGCCGCCACCTTCAACGGTTGGCTCTCGGTGGAGACCGACGACCCGGAGACGCCGTTCCTCGAGGTGCCCCTCACCGCCCAGGCCTCGAGCTGCCTCGACGCCTGCCCCATCGCCAATGGCACCGCGAGCTGTCAGGCCGGGGCGTGTGCGGTGGGCACCTGCAACGCCTCGTGGCACGACACCGACGGGAGCGCGGCCACCGGCTGCGAGTGCCGCGAGCTGCAGCCTTCGGTGGGGAGGTTCTGCACCAGCGCGTACTTCGCCGGCGTGCTGGTGGACAACGACCGCGACACCGCGACCTACACCGGCAACCTTCCGGCAGAGGGCGACGAGGAGCTGATCCGCTTCTTCGCGCGGGACGGGTTCACCTGGTTCGGCGAGGACTTCGACGTGAAGATCCGGCTCGACTCGCCGGACCCCAGCATCCGGATGTGCGTCTACCGGCAGGACGGCGCGCAGAGCAACGAGTGCCACCTCAACAACGAGACCTGCCCCACCAACCGCTTCTACCAGCGCAAGGGCAGCGCCGGCTCCGAGGACGAGGCCAACTTCTACGTGCGCGTCTACCGGACCGCGGGCGCCGTCCCCACCTGCACGCCCTTCACCGTCTTCATGTCCAACGGCGTCTAGTGAGGTATGCCCGGAGGCATGAAGCCTCTGCGCACGCGGCTGGGCGGTTTGGACGCGATCGTCCTCGAGCCCCAGGACAGGGAGAAGGTCGTCGTCAACGTGGTGCTCTCGCACGGGTTCGGCGCGCCGGGTGAAGACCTGGTGGGGCTGGGACCGGAGCTCTCCCACGTGGCACCCGAGCTGCGCGACACCGTCCGCTTCGTCTTCCCCGCTGCGCCGCTGTCGCTGGCGGAGCTCGGCTACGCGGGAGGGCGCGCGTGGTGGCACCTCGACATGGAGCGGCTGGCGCTCGGGCGCGACTGGGACACCTACGTGGACGAGGTCCCTGAAGGGTTGCCGAAGGCGCGCAGGCTCTACCTCGCGCTGCTCGAGGAGCTGGAGGCGGGGACGAAGATCCCCCTCTCGCGCACGGTGCTGGGCGGGTTCTCGCAGGGCGCGATGCTCTCCACCGACGTGGCGCTTCGCACGGAGGAGGCGCCGCTCGGGTTGTGCGTGCTCTCCGGTGCGCTGATCAGCCGCGCCGCGTGGGAGGAGCGCGCCCCGAAGCGGGCCGGGCTGCCCGTCTTCCAGAGCCACGGCCGGCAGGATCCGATCCTCCCGTATGAAGTCTCCGAGCGGCTGCGCGCGCTGTTCGAGGGCTCCGGCATGCCCGTGCGCCACGAGCCCTTCAGCGGGCCGCACACCATCCCGGTCTCGGTGCTGCAGAAGCTCGGCGCCTGGCTGATGGAGCGGCTGCCCGCGTCGTGACGCTCGCGCGGCCTACGCGAGCGGCCGCATCGCGGAACGCGCGACCAGCTCGTCGATGAAGGCGGAGCGGCCGGAGACGTCCAGCGACTCGAGCAGTTGGGGGAGCAGGGCGCCCACCACCGCGAGCTGCTCGCGCTCCGGCAGCGTCTGAAGCATCTCCACCGCGAACATCATCCGCTCCTCGAGCGCAGGGCCCCCCACCTCGAGCGCGCGCGGCTCCGGCTCCACCTCCAACTCCTGAAGCCCGAGCTGGAGTGCCAGCGCTTCCTCGTCGCGGTCCCGCCTGTCCTTCGCCATTGGGTTCCTCCTTTGAGTGCCAACAATCGCCGCGCGCTGCGCCTTCCGCGCACTACCTCCGCGCGAGCGCCGCCACCGCCGCGCCCACGGTCCCCACCGCCGCCAGCGCCGCGAGACCGACGGTGGCGAACGCCGCCACCTTCGATCGTTCGTGCAGGTGCCGCGTGTCCTGCTTGTGCGCGCCGACGAGGCCGTGCTGCGCGATGTCCTCGCGCTCCTCCTCGTTGAGCGCCTCCGCGGTGGGCAGCCAGCGCAGGCCGTCGGCGACCTCGGGGAGCGGCGGCGCCTCGGGGATGAACGGGCCCTGGTGCACCAGCGGCGCGGTCACGTCCCACGGCATCGGCTCACGTGTGACGAGCTCGGAGAGCCGGAAGTGGGCGAGCCGGTGCCAGGCGCGCTGATAGCGGCGGCCCACGAGGTGGAAGCCCAGCCAGCTCACGATGTTGGGGAACTCGCCGGTGCGCCACGAGGCCTCGATGCGGAAGAGCACCTCGCCCGAGTCGCGGACCTTCTCCACGTAGAACCACTCCGAGCCCGCCTCGATGTGGCCCTTGAGCGTGTCGATGCGGAAGCCCGCGAGGCCTCCTTCGGCGTCGCGCTTCACCTCGGCGACCCGGACCGGACAGAGGTAGCGCAAGCCCAGCGCCTGCAACTCGAGGAGGATGCGCCGGCCCTCCAGCGGCGTGCGCGGATCGAAGTGTGCGCGGACGATGCGCGGGTCGGAGAACTCGTAGCGTTCCACCGAGCGCCAGACGCGGGAGAAGTCGCCGTCCACCTCCACGGGGCCGGGCGCCTCCTGGCCGATCACCGCGCTCGAGCGCACCTGGTCCCAGCCGTTCTCGGGGGTGAGCTGGTGGTTGGGCGTCTCGAAGTTGGGCGGGGTGTCCTCGTCGCGGAGCTTCGCGAGACGGGCCAGCAGCTCCTCGTCGGACCAGCCGCGGAAGAGCCGCCAGTCGACCTTGCCCCTAGTCAGCTTCGGCCAGAAACGTCGGGCTGCGGAGAACCTCTGGATCGTCGGGCTCGTCTTCAATCTTGCGCTTGTCCGCATGGATGAACCCCACCACTCCTTCGCCCACGGTGACCGCCACGCGGTTCACGAACTCCGTCCAGGTGTTCGTCTGCATCGGGTCCCCGGCGGTGATGAACCCGAGCAGGTGCGGCCGCGAGCCCGAACGCGCGCGGCTTCGAATGTGGAAGATGACGTCGCCGCGCCGGTTCCGGTAGGCGCCGAAGGTGATCCGCCCCGCCTCCGGGTGGCCGGGCAGGGTGCCGAGCGTGAAGCTGGCCGCGTTCCGATGCAGCACGCGCACGGCGCACCGGGGAACGCCGGGGATGTCGATCTCCAGCTCGTCTCCCGGCTGCAGCGAGCGCGGATGCTCGTCGTGGCCGCCCTCCCGCTCGACGTAGTGGAAGGCCGCGAACTCGACGGGGGAGAACTCCGGGAAGCGGCGCGCGACCAGCTCCACCACCTGGGAAGGGCGCAGACGGGAGCGGTCGATCACCGCCCAGTAGTCGCGCTCGAGCAGCTTGCCGTAGCCCTTCAGCGCGGTGACCACGCCGTCGACGACCGAGGCCGCCGGACTGCTCGCTGTGCTGGCTTCCTCCGACATGCGCGGGCTCCGAAGAGGGTGCACCTTGACCTTAAGCACCCGTTCAGGAGGAGGAAGGACCATGCAGTCCGACGTGAACCCCGCGGCAGAAGACTCCGAGCGGATGTACGAGGCGGCGCCGGTGCTGCGGACCGAGCACGCGGAAGGGACCCTCACCCGCACCATCGAGCAGCAGACCGCGCGCATCCCCTCCGACGTGTTCCTCGTGTTCGCGCTCGGGGCCATGCTGGCGTCGATCGTGGCCGAGTTCCGCAACCAGGAGCGCGTGAGCCGCTTCGTCGGCATGTGGCCGGCGCCGCTGCTGGTGATGGGCGTGTACAACAAGATGGTGAAGCTGCTCGGGCCGCGCTGACGGGGTACCGTCGCGCGGATGAGAACTTCCGCCGCGGTCCTCGCGCTGCTGGTGGCTTCGGCGCTGCCCGTGGGTGCGCAGTCCGCCCCGCTGGTGCTCGAAGGGGAAGTCCGCGAGGGCGCGCCCGACCACCTGATGGTCCCGTTCGAGGTCCCGCCCGGCACCGCGGAGATCGAGGTCCGCCACGAGGCGCTGCCGGAGGGGAACATCCTCGACTTCGGCGTGTGGGATCCAGAGCGCTTCCGTGGCTACGGCGGAGGGAATCGCGAGCCGGCGATCATCGGCGTGCACGCCGCGTCGCGAAGCTACCTGCCGGGCCCGATGCCGGCCGGGACGTGGCAGGTGCTCGTGGGCAAGGCGAAGCTCGCGCGGACGCCGGTGCGGTATCGGATCGAGATCCACCTGCGCACCGAGGCGGAGGTGACGCTTCCGCCGCAGCCGGAGCGCAGGCCGTACGTGCCGGCCGCGCCGCTGCAGGAGGAGGCGCGCTGGTACGCCGGCGACTTCCACGTGCACAGCCGGGAGAGCGGAGATGCCCGGCCGCCGCTGGACGAGATCGCCACCTTCGCGAGATCGCGCGGGCTCGACTTCGTGGTGGTGACCGACCACAACACCGTCTCGCACCTCGACTTCATCGGCGATGCGCAGGCGCGGCACCCTTCGCTGCTGCTCGTGCCGGGCGTGGAGTTCACCACCTACGCGGGTCACGCCAACGCGATCGGCGCGCGCGGGTTCGTGGACTTCCGGCTCGGCGTGGAGGGGCGGGACATGGAGGGGGCGGCGCGCGCTTTCAACGAGGACGGCGCGGTCTTCTCCATCAACCATCCCGTGCTGGACCTGGGCGACGCCTGCATCGGCTGCGCGTGGAGACAGACGCTGGACCGCTCGCGGGTGGGCGCGATCGAGATCCAGACGGGCGCGTGGTCCGTGACCGGCGCGGTGTTCGGCGATGCGCCTTTGCGCTTCTGGGACGCCTACGCGGCGCTCGGCCACCGGGTGGCGGCGCTGGGCGGGAGCGACGACCACCGCGCCGGCGTGGGGACCGATTCGCTGCACAGCCCCATCGGCTCGCCCACCACGCTGGTGTGGGCAGACGCGCTGTCCGAAGAGGCCATCGTCGGGGGCGTGAGGCGGGGACGCACGGTGGTGAAGCGGGAGGGGCCGGACGATCCGATGGTGGAGCTCGTCGCGGTGGATGGGGCGACCGGCGAGGTGACGGCCCGGATCGGGGACACGGTGAGGGGCGATGTGACGCTGCGGATGACGGTGACGGGCGGCGCGGTGGGAGACCAGCTCCGCCTCGTGCACGACGGGCGTGCTCAGCCGCCCGTGGAGGTGACGGGGGATCCGTTCGTGCACGAGGTCTCGTGGCCGGCGCCGGCCGAAGGCGAGCAGCGCGTGCGCGCGGAGGTCCTCGTGGAGGACAAGCCGCGGACGGTGACGAGCCACCTGTGGCTCGCGCCGGCTCCTCCCCAGCCTGCGGAGGGTTGCAGTTGCGCGGCCGGCGTGGGGATGGGTGGGCGGGCGCTCCTGCTGCTCGGCGTCGGGGTTGGGCTCGGTCAGCTTCGGCCCGGCCGCCGTCGCCGGGCAGGTTGACCCGCGCCGTCCGCGGTCGTGCTCCCGCTACGCGACGAAGCACTCCGGGCGTCCAGATGTAGTCCCAGCGCCTACCGCGCGAAGGCTATGACGCGCTGGTTCCCGCCTCGGCCTTCCCCTTCCCGGCCACCCGCTTCACCGTCTCGACCACGAGCACGATGAGCCCGCCGGCGACGAGGCCCGCGATGAGGTTCAGCAGCGTGGGACCGATGGCGGCGAGCACCGCGCCTGCCACCGGCACCCCATCGGCCATGTGCGCGAGGTGGTGGATGACCCCTTCGGCGCCGGGGATGCCGTGGGTGAGGATGCCGCCGCCGACCATGAACATCGCGGCGGTGCCGACGAAGGAGAGCGTCTTCATCAGCCACGGCGCGCCGAGGAGCAGCGCCTTGCCGAGCGCGCGCGCAGGCCCGGTCTTCTGGCTCAGGTAGAGCCCCGCGTCGTCCAGCTTCACGATGCCGGCGACGAGCCCGTAGACGCCCACGGTCATGATCACGCTGATGCCCACCAGCACGGCGAGCTTCATCCACACGCTCGCCTCGGTGACGGTGCCCAGGGCGATGACGATGATCTCGCCGGAGAGGATGAAGTCGGTGCGGACCGCGCCCTTGATCTTCGTCTTCTCCGCCTCGACCGGATCGACGGCGGGGTTGGCGATGACCTCCTTGTGCTCGGCCTGCCGCGCCTTCGTGTCCTCCTTGTGGAGGAACTTGTGGACGAGCTTCTCCGCGCCCTCGAAGCAGAGGTACGCGCCGCCGAGCATCAACAGCGGGGTCACCAGCCAGGGGAGGAAGACGCTGATCAGCAGCGCCACCGGCACGAGGATGAGCTTGTTGCGCGCCGAGCCCTTCGCCACCGCCCAGACCACGGACAGCTCGCGGTCCGCCCGCACGCCGGAGACCTGCTGCGCGTTCAGCGCGAGGTCGTCCCCGAGCACGCCGGCGGTCTTCTTCGTCGCGACCTTGGTCATCGTCGCCACGTCGTCGGCGACTGCGGCCGACTTCTTCGCGGCGACCTTCGTCATCACCGCCACGTCGTCCAGCACCGCGGCGATGTCATCGAGCAACGTCAACAGGCTGGCACCGGCCAAGCAGGACCCTCCAGAGGTGGGCGCGCACTATGCCGTCCGCATCCTCCCGATGGCGAGGGGCACCTTCACAGTCTTCACAGTCTTCGCCCACTCGCAGCGTCGAAGCGGAGCAGCCGGGTCGGGTCGGGCAGCACCCAGGCGGGCGCCCCCGGCCGTGCGAGCAGCTCGGCGTCGGCCCGCGCGACGATCCGCGCGCCCCCCGGCACCTCCACCGTCACCCAGCTCTCCGCCCCCATCGGCTCGACGAGGAACACCGTCCCCTTCACCGCGGCCACGGGCGCGGCGGCCATCGCTTCGGGGCCTACCCCGGTCCGGACGTGCTCGGGACGCACGCCCACCTCCACGCCCGGCTCGTCGGGAAGGCCGAGCGCTTCCGGTGGGAGGAGGTTGATGCGCGGCGAGCCGAAGAAGGTGGCGACGAAGGCGTTGGCCGGCGCGCCGTAGACCTCGCGCGGCGGGGCGATCTGCTGGACCTCGCCTGCGCTCATCACCACCACGCGGTCGGAGAGCGTCATCGCCTCGGCCTGATCGTGGGTGACGTAGATGAAGGTGCCGCGCAGCTCGCCGTGCAGGCGCTTGAGCTCGCCGCGCATCTGCGTGCGCAGCGCGGCGTCGAGGTTG
>CAZCWA010000151.1:0-1571 GCA_964502265.1 uncultured Myxococcaceae bacterium
GGCTGGAGGACGTGGCGCTGAAGGTCCTGCGGCGCGAGCAGGACGACACCTTCGAGCCGCCGTACACGACCGTAAACGTGGGCACCATCGAGGGCGGCAAGGCGAAGAACGTCATCCCCGGCCTGTGCCGCTTCGTCGTCGAATGGCGCCCGGTGCCGAGCCAGCCGGTGGAGCAGGTGGGCGAGCTGCTCGAGAACCTCGCGCGCGAGCTGCGGGAGGAGGACGAGGACGTCGACGTGCGCGTGAGGGTGGTGCGCGCGGACCGCGGCGTGGACACGCCCGCTTCGTCGGAGGTGGTCCGCTTCATCGAGGCGCAGAGCGGCCACGCGCCGGAGACCGTGCCCTTCGGGACCGAGGCGCCGCAGCTCACCGCGCTCGGGGCGGAGGCAGTGGTGTTCGGACCGGGCGACATCCGCGTGGCGCACAGGACCGGAGAGTTCGTGCCCGTGCCCGAACTGGTCCGCTGCGAGGAGGTCCTCGAGGCCGCGCTGCGCCGGTTCTGTGGAGGGAGGACGGAGTAGATCCCGCTTGATCCCCGCCGCGAGGCCGCGTAGGAAGCGGCCCGCTTCACGCGTAGGACCCGAGAAGCCCAGGTAGCTCAGTCGGTAGAGCAGGGGACTGAAAATCCCCGTGTCGCTGGTTCGATTCCGGCCCTGGGCACTCTCACTCCCCCCATGAACCTCCCGGAAGTCGCTGACGCATGGGCGTGGATGACGCCCGTCGAGCGACGCACGCACTCTACGGCTTTCACTGGCGGGGCCTCCAAAGCAAGAATGACCGCAGCGCCGGACCGTCGGAAGTGGACCGATTGGGCGTTCTCAATTTCGGTGCAGATTGATTTTCGGCGCAGGTCGAAAGAGGGCTCTCACCGAAAATGGGCATCCGCCTGATCCTCCCAGCCGCCCTTGCAGGGCACATGGCTGGCCGCGAGCCGTGGCTGGAAGTTGCGGTGGGCGAGCCGCGGCTCGAAGCAGTCAAGCGGCACGCGATCCAGATCCATTATCTGCCGGCGGTCCTGGGAACTCACGACGTGGAGCGTTGGCTGGGCGATCTCGCCGGGAAGACGCGCGGCTCCACCGCCCTTCAACTTGTGGCAAGCCCGAAGCTGTCCATGGGCAGACGACAACTGCTGGAGCAGCGCGGGTTCGGATACCTCGACTGGAGCGGCAACCTGCCAGGCAACAACGTCGTCTCGCTCCCACGTCGCGGATCGGTGCGACCAGCGTCCGCGCCGTGCAGGAGTTGCTCATCTGGTCCGGCGAGGTTCAGGTGAAGGAGCTGGCGGAACGGGGTCGCCTCTCCGTCTCGCAGGCCCACGCGACGCTGATCACGCTGGAGAAGGAGGGGCTCGTTCGCGCAGAGGGGCGCGGGCCGAACCGCAGGCGCATCATCAAGTCCCGGACCGAGCTGCTGGATTGGCTCGCCCGACAGCCGGCTGCGCTCCGGAAGAACGTCTCGCTGGACGTGGCGCTGTATGCGCGACGCCCGGAGGACTGTTTCCGCGTGTCACGCGCGCTCTGGATTCCGCCGGCATCGCGCACGGCCTCACCGGCACGGCGGCCGCGTCGCTC
>CAZCWA010000151.1:1671-10567 GCA_964502265.1 uncultured Myxococcaceae bacterium
ACGGCAATTCGGTGAGCTGGCGCTGGAAGGGCGGCATAGGTTTCCCCCTCACGCTCGAGTTCTTCTGTCCTTCGGCGGAAGACCGGCCCCCCGGCAAGCGTCACCGCCCCGGCGGCGTGGTCGGCGGCAAGCTCTCGGCGATGGCGTTGGCCGCAGGGCGTCTCATTGACGCGGACGTGCGCGAGGTGCGCATCGAGGTCGAACTCCCTGAAGGCGGCCGGACGCAGCACGCGCTCAAGGTGGTGGGGCCGGCGGCGTACCTCGCGTCGAAGGTGGACGCGCTGCAGGGCAGGTCGAAGAACAAGGACGCGTACCATGTGGTGTGGCTGCTGGAATGCTGGCCGGGTGGGCAGGGGTTCTCGACGCCTCGCGCTGAGCAGTGCACGCGCGGGCGGGGAATCTGACGCCCATCAACAGGCTGCTCTCGCGAGGGTGGCTTAACGCATACCGCTCGCCCATCTTCGGAGCCCTCGCCCGCTCCGAAAATGGCCTCCTCCTCCTCTTCATCCTCCTCGGATAAGTCCTCCGATAAGTCCTCGGGCAAGTCCGGTTCCCGCTTCAAACACCTGCGCAGCGATCTGGTCGCCGGCATCATCAATGGCGTCGCCAGCGTCCCTTCCGGCATGGCCACCGCGGCGATGGCCGGCGTCAACCCGGTCTTCGGCCTCTACGCCACCACGGTCGCGCCCGCGGTGGGCAGTCTGCTGGCCGGCTCGCAGTTGATGCAGATCGCCACCAACGGGGCCGCTGCGCTCACCGCGGCCCAGGCGATCTCGGGGTTCTCCGGCGACGAGCGAAGCCAGACCCTCTTCGTGGTGGTGGCGCTCGCGGGCGCCTTCCTCGTCGTCTTCGGGCTGCTGAAGGCGGGCCGGCTGCTGCGCTACGTCTCCTTCCCGGTGATGACCGCGTTCCTCTCGGGCGTGGCCACGGTGCTCGTGATCGACCAGACGGCGCAGCTCACCGGCTTCGAATCGGAGGCGGACACCAGCATCGGCGAGGCCGTCGATCTCGTTCTGAACCTGGGCGACATCAGCCTCAACTCCACCCTCGTCGGGCTGGTCGGGCTCGCGCTGATCCTCGGCCTGTCCCGCACGCCGTTGAACAACGTCGGCTCGTTGGTGGGGCTGGTGGTCCCGACGATCATCGTGGCCATCTGGGAGCCCGGCGGCGTCCGGCTCGTCTCCGACGTGAGCGAGATCCCGCGCGGGTTGCCCCCTCTTGGCCTGCCGGACTTCTCGCTCATCAACGCCGACCTCCTCTTCTCCGCCTTCGCGCTGGCGATCATCATCGCCATCCAGGGCGCAGGCATCAGCCAGAACTACCGGAACCCGGACGGGAGCCACGGCGATCCCTCCCGCGACATGCTCGCGCAGGGCGCGGCCAACATCGCCGGTGGCCTCGTCTCGGGGATGCCCACCGGTGGCTCGGTGGGTCAGACCGCGCTCGCCGAGAGCACCGGCGCGAAGACCCGCCTCACCGGGATCATCCACGGCGCGATGATGCTGGCGATCATCCTCGCGGTGCCCGGCCTGGTGAGCATGGTGCCGATGCCGGCGCTCGCGGCGGTGATGATCGTCGCCGGCTTCAGCGCCATCCGCTTCAGCGCCATGTCCTTCGTCTGGCGGACCGGCGGCTTCGCGCGCTGGGTGCTCCTCGTCACCTACGTCGCCGCGCTGCTCGCCTCCATCGCGGCCGCGGTGGCCATCGGCGTGGCGGCGGCGCTGGTCCTCTACGTCTACTCCGCCGCGAGCCAGGTGACCGTCCGCGGCCTCGAGGCACGCGACGACGGCAGGATCCACGTGGTCGACGTCCCGAAGAAGCTGAAGGACCGC
Source organism: uncultured Myxococcaceae bacterium (assembly GCA_964502265.1). Lineage (GTDB taxonomy): Bacteria > Myxococcota > Myxococcia > Myxococcales > Myxococcaceae > JAFAFL01. The sequence goes on from CAZCWA010000151.1 coordinate 3,504, forward strand.
AGCATCACCGTCATCGACGCCTACGGCAGCCTCTTCTTCGCCGCGGCGCGAAGGCTCCGCGAGATCCTCCCCGACGCCAAAGGCTGCGACAGGCCGGTCGTCATCCTCCGGCTCCGCGGCAATGCGCAGGTGGGCGCCACGTTGATCGACGTGCTGAACGAGTACGCGCACGAGCTCGCCGATGCGGGCGGCCGCCTCTATCTGAGCGGGATGAGCGAGGAGGTCAGCGAGAAGCTGGAGCGCGCGCACCGCCTCCAGCTCAACGAGCAGGTCGTCATCTTCAAGTCCACCGGCATCCTCCGCGACTCCACGATCGCCGCCATCGACTCGGCCAACGCCTATCTGCGTCCGCACCGCAAGGAGGGCGAGGACGCGCTGGAGTGGCCGGAGTGACCTGTGCGCCTACGCTGTGGCGCCCACGAGGTAGAGCGCAGCGCCGCGTCCGATCAGCGAGGTGAGCTGCCTCGCCCGCTGGTGTGCCGTGTGCTGCGTGAGCAACCGGTCCCGTGCGGCTTCGACGATCCCGTCGAGCTCGGCTCCGTCCAGCGAGAGCGCGGCCAGCACATCCACGCCGTCGTATGCCTCCAGCACCTCGTCGCCGGGGGAGAGCAGCTCGCGGACCGCTTCGTTCGGCTGGGCGATGACCGCGGCACCACAGGCGACCGCCTGGAGCACCGAGGACATCCCGATCCCACCGAGGTGAAGCGTGATCCGCGACGACGCGTAGAGTCCCGCGCGTGAGCCCACGTCGAACTCCGTCAAACACGTCAGGTTCTCGGGGAGCCGCGTGAGGTCCTCCACGTGCTCCCGCACCAGCAGGAACCGATCGCGGAGCCGGACGCGCGCCGGCTGCAGGTAGAGGAGCTCGAGCAGCTCCGTAGAGGGATCGCTGGCAGACGTCGTCAGCAGGGACAGGGTGCATCGAAGCCGCTCATCGCCCCGAAGCTCCGGCGGCGAGAGGAGCAGGCGCTGTTCCACCCACGGATGAAACGGCACCACCCGCGCGGCGCCGAGCCTCTCCTGCAACCCCGCCGCGAAGGACCCGCCCGCGCTGCTCAGCACGAGGTCGAAGCCGGCCAGCCCGCCGTCTCCAATCCACGGCACCGGCTGCCCGCGGCCCAGATGGCGAAGCGTCAGCGGCGTGTCGAGATCGCAGAACACGCGTCGCGCCACGTTCGAGCCGAGGACGAGCGCGCTCGCCTCCAGCGCGTCCGGTGAGTCGGAGAGGACGATCGCCGCGTCGCTGGTCATCAGCTCGCGGCGGGCACGGCCGTGAACGCGCTCGAAGTCGACGTACGGCTCGAGGGCAGCGTCCTCGACCTGCTCTCCCGAAGCGGGCGCGAAGTAGACGACCTCGTTCCCCAGCCGCTCCAGCTCGAGCAGCAGCTCCCGCCAGCTCCCATCCGGCCACCCGCCGAAGATGCACAGCTTCATCGCTCGATCCCCCCGCGAGAAGGCGTGTGCACGCTTCATCGGGGCGTCACCCCGCAACGTCGGACGTGCGACGATCCGCAGCGAGCGCGCGCCCGCGACGTCCTCCCGTCCACCCGGCAGGCAGTCGCACTCGTCACCCAATCGTCACGGCCGCGCCATGAGGGCTCCGCAGCGAGCGGCTCTGTTGCCGCGCACCATGGCGAACATCCTGATCGTCGATGACGAGGGCGATCTCGCCCAGCTCATCGCGTGGAACCTCCAGAAGACCGGTCACGAGACCCGCGTCGCGAACGCGGGAGAGGACGCGCTGCGGATGGCGGCAGAGCGCAGACCGGACCTCGTCGTCCTCGACCTCATGCTGCCGGACGTCACCGGCCTCGAGGTCTGCCGCCGCATCAAGAGCAACCCCGACACGTCGCGCACGGCGGTGGTGATGCTCACCGCGCGCTCGGAGGAGACGGACCGTCTGACGGGGCTCGAGCTCGGCGCGGACGACTACGTCACCAAGCCCTTCAGCGTGCGCGAGCTGGTGCTGCGGGTGAACGCGGTGCTGCGCCGCTCCGCCCCCGAGGCGCCGGCCCAGCCGGTCGTCACCTCCGGGCTCATCCGGCTCGAGCCACACACCCACCGCTGCTTCGTGGCCGGCGAGGAGGTCCCGCTCACGCTGCTCGAGTTCAAGCTCCTCCACCACATGCTCACCCGCCCCGGCCAGGTGCGCTCGCGCGACGCGCTGCTCGAGCACGTGTGGGGCGCGACCAACCCGCTGGAGACGCGCACCGTGGACACGCACGTGATGCGGCTGCGCGAGAAGCTCGGGCCCGCGCGCGACTACCTGCAGACCGTGCGCGGCGTGGGTTACCGGTTGATCGCCGACACGCACTCGTGACCAACGTTTGACGGTGACTCCACGCGCCGCGCGTATCCACGCGGCGTCCATGTTCGACACGTTCGACAGAAGCGGTTCCTCCCATTGGCCGCGCCTCTTCGCGGCGGCAGCGGTCGCGGTGGCGGGCTACGCGGTCCTCTACGGCGCGCTCTCCCTCGCAATCGGGACCGATACGGCGCCCGCGCCCGACGCCAACAAGGAGAAGCCGGTCGAGGTCGCCTTCCGGCCGCCGCCGCCTCCTCCTCCAGCGGCCATCGAGCCTCCGCCTCCCCCCGCAGCGAAGCCGCCGCCGCCGAAGGCCGCAGCGCCCCGCATCGCGCGCGCCACGCCTCCGCCTCGCCCGGCGCTGGTGGCCCCGATGGAGGCCCCGCTCGAGACGCCCGAAGAGACCGAGCCCACCGACGCCACACCGACGTCCGACAGCACGCCCATCGACGACGGGCCCACCGATGAGGTGGAGGGTTCGGGCCATTACGCAGGTCATCACGACGCGCCACCCGCCCCCTCACCCGTCGTGGCGGCGAAGCCGGTGCACCTTCCGGAGAACGCGACCCCGCCGGTGGCGCTCGACTCCAACCCGCCGCCCGAGTTCCCCACCGAGGCCCGCTCGAAGGGCCTCGAGGGGATGGTCATCCTCCGCCTCGTCGTCAGCGCGCGCGGCGAGGTCCAGCGGGTCGAGGTCCTCAAGGGCGACGAACCCTTCAGCTCGGCCGCGCTCGCCGCGGTGCAGGCCTGGCGCTACCGGCCGGCGCTCTCCAACGGGCAGCCGATCGCGGTCTTCCAGACCGTCCGCATCCCCTTCCGTCTCCGCAACTCCTGACCCACCGCAGCACCGAGAGGTAACGCACGTGAGCTTCGATCTCGCCTACATCTACGACCACATGGGGGCCTTCGCCCTCGCCATCGCCGGGACGCTCGTCCTCATGGCGCTCGCCGCCAGCGCGGTGTTCCTCGAGCGCATCTTCGTCTTCTCCCGCTCGCGCCGCGCCTCCCGCGCCTACTCGTCCGAGGCGCGCAAGTGGCTGGAGCAGGGCGCGCTGGACCGCCTCGTCTCCGCCGCCACCGTCCACCGCCACAGCCACCTCGCGGACCTGCTCGCCACCGGCACCGCGACCTTCGTCTCCGCCAGCGGACGCATCCCCGCGGACACCGCGAAGGTCACGCCGGTGGAGCTCGCGCGGCGTGAGCTGGACCGCAAGGTGGAGCTCGTCAACGCGGAGCTGCGGCGCGGCATGAACGTGCTCGCGTCCGTCGGCTCGGTGGCGCCGTTCGTCGGCCTGCTCGGCACGGTGGTGGGCATCATCACCTGCTTCGAGGGCATCAGCATGGAGGGCTCCGGTGGGCTGGGCGCCGTCTCCGCCGGCATCGCGGAGGCGCTGGTCGTCGCCGCGCTCGGGCTGCTGGTCGCCATCCCCGCGGTGCTCGGCTTCAACTACCTGAGCAGCCAGGTGGACGGGCTCGCGCTCGCTCTGGACACCGCGAAGGGCCAGCTCGTGGACGCGCTCGAGTCCCGCCCCGAGGTCACCGCCAACGTGGTCGCGCTCCGCGACGGAGGCCAGGATGCCCAGGCCGCGGCGTAGCTCCGTCGGCGCGGACATCAACGTCACCCCGCTGGTGGACGTGGTGCTCGTGCTGCTCATCATCTTCATGGTGGTGATGCCGCAGGCCGAGAGCGGCATCCCGCTCGACCTGCCGAAGCTCCTCAGCCCGAAGACGCAGGAGGCGGACCTCGAGGCCGCCACCGTCAGCATCACGAAGGACGGCGTGCTCTTCCTCGATCAGGACCGCATGACCGGCGACGAGCTGGCGTCAGCCCTGAAGACCATCCGCGCGGCCGATCCGAAACGGAAGGTCGTCATCCGCGGCGACAAGGCCGCCCGCTACGCCGAGGTGCGGCGCGTGTTCAAGCAGGCGCAGGACCTCGGCTTCCCCGGCGTGATGCTCCAGGTGGTCCCGCAGGGCCCGTCCGAAGGGGAGGGCTGAGCCATGGGCGTCAATCTCGGCACCTCGGGAGGAGCCTCCGCCAGCTCGAAGGCAAAGCGCCGCAAGGGCCCCGGCCCATCGATGAACGTGACGCCGCTCGTGGACGTGGTCCTCGTGCTGCTCATCATCTTCATGGTCATTACGCCGCTGATGACCAAGCAGGTCTGGGCGCGCGTTCCCATCAAGGACGACGCGGCCCAGCCGCCCCCGCCCGCGCAGTCTGATCCGGAGCCGCCCGTGGTGCTCTCGCTCGGACGCGACGGAAACCTCCGCATCAACGGAGACATGGTCGCGGCCGAAGAGCTGGAGCCGAGGCTGCAGCGCATCTTCGCGGCGCGCTCGGACGCGGTGCTCTTCTTCGACGCCGAGGACGACGTGCCCTGGGACGACGCCATGGTCGCGATCGATCAGGCGCGCAAGGCGGTGAAGACGGTGGCCGTGCTCACCGACGCCCTCCCGCCCGTCATCTCGCCGTGACGAAGGTTCACCCACTCGCTACCGGCCCTGCGCGCGCAACGCGGTACCCATCGCGCGCTTCCGGTGACACCCCTACGAGGTCTCAAGTCTTGTCTGCCTCCGCAGTCCTCTCCGCGCTGTTGCTTCTCACCCCCGCCCAGGTCGACGCCGTCGAGGCCGAGGCGCCCATCGAGGAACCCAAGAAGAAGTTCACCGGCATCCGCGGTCGCGTCACCGACGCCGAAACGGGCGAAGCACTGATCGACGCGCCGGTGAAGGTGGTGAAGGGCGCCTCGGGCGAGCCGATGACCGTCACCGACATCGACGGCCACTTCGAGCTCCCGCTCCGTCCCGGCACCTACGACCTGCGCGTCTGGTACGACCTCTACGAGGGCCGCGGCTTCGGCAACATCACCGTCCGCGCCGGCGAGTCGACCGAGCTGGACGTGGCGCTCGTCTCCCGCTCCGAGACCGTGCAGGAGTACGTGGTCGAGGTCCGTGCCGACCGCCGCTCGGACTCCGCGCTGCTCGCCGAACGGAAGAAGGCCGCCGTCGTCTCCGACGCCATCTCCGCCGAGCAGATCGCCCGCTCGCCGGACTCCGCCGCCTCCGATGCCGTGAAGCGCGTGGTGAGCGCGACGGTGGTGGACAACAAGTTCGTGCTGCTGCGCGGTCTGGGCGGCCGCTACAGCGCCACACTGCTCAACGGCGCGCCCATGCCCAGCCCCGAGCCGGACGAGCCCGCCGTCCCGCTCGACATCTTCCCCTCGAGCCTGCTGGCCAACCTCAACGTGGTGAAGTCGTACACGCCCGATCTGCCCGGCACCTTCGGCGGCGGCGCGCTGCTCATCGAGACCAACAGCTATCCGCAGAAGCTCGAGGTGAAGCCGTCCATCAGCCTCTCCGGCAACAGCGAGTCGCTCTTCCAGGAGCGCAACGCCCACGCGGGCGGCCGCTTCGACGGGCTCGGCTTCGACGACGGGACGCGCCGGATGCCGGACGCCGTTCCCACCGAAGGCCCCATCCGCCGAGACCTCACCGGCGAGGTGGGCCGCAGCTTCCGCAACGCGTGGAGCGCCGAGCGCAGCCAGACCATGCCCAACGGGACGCTCGCGCTGAGCGCGGGCAACTCCCTCGGCCTCGGCGGCGCGCGCAAGCTGGGCTGGCTCGGCGGCGTGACTTTCAGCCGGCGCGAGAGCATCCGGCGCTCGGAGATCGCCCGGGTGGATCGCGGCGGCGAGGGCAACTCGCTGCGCGCCTACGACGAAGGCCAGGTGGAGCTCGGCACCCAGAGCACCGGCCTCTCCGCGCTGCTGAACCTGGGCCTGCGGCTGAGCGCGGACGACGAGCTGACCCTCTTCACGCTCTACACCCGCGGGACCGACAGCCGCACCCAGACCGCCAGCGCGCTGAGCGAAGGCGACCAGGGCCAGCTCATCGACGGCACGCGGCTGCAGTTCGTCTCCCGCTCGCTGCTCTTCAACCAGCTCCGCGGCTACCACCGGCTCGACGTCGTGCGCGACGCGACGATCGACTGGCAGGCCAACATCTCCCGCGTCGACCGCGCCGAGCCGGACACGCGCGACCACGCCTACCGCGTGGACAGCAGCGGCACGCGCACCTACCGCAACGCGCCTGGCGACGGGATGCGCTTCTTCGCCGACCTCTCGGAGACCTCCACCGGCGGCTCGCTCTCGGCGACGGTTCCTGTGGGTCCGGTGAAGCTCCGCGCGGGCGGCAGCACGCAGCTCTCCTTCCGCCAGTTCGATGCCCGCCGCTTCCGCTTCCTCTACCGCGGCGGCGCAGGCGACGCGCTGCACGGATCGCCGGAGGAGCTCTTCTCGGCGGACAACCTCGGGCCCCACGTGCTGCTGCAGGAGGACACGCGCAACGAGGACGCCTACCGCGCGTACCTCGGCATCTTCGCGGGCTTCCTCATGGCCGACGCGCAGCTCGGCGAGAAGCTCCGCCTCATCGGCGGCGCGCGCTACGAGACCTCCACCCAGGAGCTCACCGCGCAGAGCGCCTACAGCATCACCCGGGGCTCACCGGCGGTCGGCCGGCAGACGTACTCGGACGTGCTCCCCACCGCGTCTTTGGTCTACGCGCTGACCGACCGCGTGAACCTGCGCGCCGGCTACAGCTACACGCTGGCGCGGCCCACCTTCCGGGAGCTTGCGCCCTTCCTCTTCTACGACTTCGTCCGCCGCGGCGCGGTGAGCGGGAACAAGGATCTCGTCGCCACCCGCATCCACAATGCCGACCTGCGCGCGGAGTGGTTCGCCGGCGAGAAGGAGGTCTTCGC
>CAZCWA010000152.1:0-3904 GCA_964502265.1 uncultured Myxococcaceae bacterium
ATCAAGGCGGCCATCGCGGACTTCAAGAAGAAGCGCGAGGAGCGCCAGCAGCAGCAGGCGAACGGCTAGCGCCCCGCCCCGAACCCGGAAAGGGAGCTTTGGTCATGGAGCACACCAACACCACCGCCAGCACCACCGCACCGCAGGGCGCGACGGCCGGGGCTCCGGCTTCGTCGGCCCCGGCTGCGAAGAAGGCGCCGTTCGGGCTCACCGAGCGCGCGGCGCAGGAGCTTCTGCGTCTGAAGGTGGAGCGCGGCACGCCGGACGCGGGGCTGCGGATCGCGGTGAAGGGCGGCGGGTGCTCCGGCCTGACCTACTCGCTCGAGTGGGTGGACACGCCGCGCGAGCGCGACAAGGTCTTCGAGCGGGACGGGGCGAAGGTGGTGATCGACCCCAAGAGCTACCTGTACCTGATGGGGTCGGAGCTCGCCTGGCACGAGACGCTGATGCAGTCCGGGTTCAAGATCGACAACCCGAAGATCAAGGCCGCCTGCGGCTGCGGCGAGTCCTTCGCCCTCTAGGAGAGTCCCGTGAGCACGCCCTGCTGGAACTGCCAGGCCGACACCGGCGGCGCGGCGTTCTGCCCGGCGTGCGGCAAGATCGCCCTCCGCCGTCCGGATGCCACCCACTTCGATCCGTTCGGGCTCACCCCGGGCTGGGAGCTGGATCCCGGGGCGCTGGAGGCGAAGTACCGGGCGCTGTCGCTGCAGCTCCACCCGGACCGGTTCGCGCAGGCGGGCCCCAAAGAGCGGCGGCTGTCGCTGGAGCACACCTCGGCGCTGAACGAGGCGTACCGGACGCTGAAGGATCCGGTGCGGCGCGCCTTCTACCTCTTGCGGTTGCAGGGGGTGAACCTCGAGGACGAGGCGGCGGCGCAGCGGGCGAAGATGCCGATGGACTTCCTCGAGGAGGTCATGGCGCAGCGCGAGGCGCTGGACGCGGCGAAGGCGAAGCGGGATCCGGACCGCGTGCAGGAGCTGGCGCAGGACGTCCTGCGGAAGAAGAAGGTCTGCATGGAGCAGGCGGTGGAAGCGCTCCAGCAGGCACAGACGGAGAAGGCCGCGCACGCGCTCGGGCGGGTGCGCTACTACGAACGCTTCCTCGAAGAGGTCGAAGCGATCGAAGAGGAGCTGTTCGCGTGAGCGTGCTGCACATCCACGATCCCAGGAAGCCGAAGGGCAACGCCGTCGGCATCGATCTGGGGACGACCAATTCGCTCGTCTCCGCCGTCATCCAGGGCAAGCCCCGCCCGCTGCCGGTGGACGAGACCGGCGGGTTCCTGCTGCCCTCGGTGGTGCACTACGCGAAGGACGGTCAGGTCGTGGTGGGCAAGTGGGCCCGCGGCGTGGCGGCGGAGCACCCCACGGACACCATCGTCTCGGTGAAGCGCTTCATGGGGCGTTCGCCGGATGATCCGCAGACGCGCAAGCTCGGGCCCTACAAGTTCGTGGGCGGCGCGCAGGTGGTCCGCTTCGAGGTCGCAGGAGGGCAGCCGGTCACGCCGATCGAGGTCTCGGGCGAGATCCTGCGGGCGCTGAAGCGGCGGGCGGAGAGCTACTTCGCGGGGCCGGTGGATCGCGCGGTGATCACCGTGCCGGCCTACTTCGACGACGCGCAGCGGCAGGCCACGCGGGACGCGGGGAGGCTCGCCGGGCTGGAGGTGCTGCGGCTGCTCAACGAGCCCACGGCGGCGGCGCTGGCGTACGGGCTGGACAAGGGGAGCCAGGGGACGTTCGCGGTCTACGACCTCGGCGGCGGCACCTTCGACATCTCCATCCTCAAGCTGGTGGAGGGCATCTTCGAGGTGAAGAGCACCGCCGGCGACACCGCGCTCGGCGGGGACGACTTCGACCGGGCCATCGCGGAGAAGGTGCTGGAGGCGATGGGCCGCGAGGCTGCGTCCCTGGAGCCGGGCGAGGTGCAGCTCCTGCTCGCGGCCTGCCGGCAATTGAAGGAGCGCCTCACGGATCAGGACGAGGTGGTGCTCACCGTGGGCGACCACCGGCAGGTCATCCGCCGCGAGGACTTCGACGCGTGGGTGCGGCCGATCGTGGCGCGCACCGGGCTGTCGTGCCGGCGGGCCTTGAAGGACGCGGGCTTCGCGCCGGAGGACATCGACGGCGTGGTGCTGGTGGGCGGGGCCACGCGGGTGCCGGCGGTGCGCCGCTACGTGGAGGAGCTGTTCGGCAAGCCGCCGCTGGCGGACATCGATCCGGATCAGGTGGTGGCCATGGGCGCCGCGGTGCAGGCGGACCTGCTCACCAACGAGGATCGCCAGGACGAGGTGCTGCTGCTGGACGTGATCCCGCTCTCGCTCGGGCTGGAGACGATGGGCGGCGTGGCGGAGAAGCTCATCCCGCGCAACACCACCATCCCGGTGGGCGCAGGCCAGGTCTTCACCACCTTCAAGGAAGACCAGACCGGGATGGACATCCACGTGGTGCAGGGCGAGCGCGAGCTGGTGAAGGACTGCCGGTCGCTGGCGCGCTTCACCCTCGGAGGGATCCCGCCCATGCCGCCGGGGATGGCGCGCGTGGAGGTGAAGTTCCAGGTCGACGCCAACGGGATCCTCTCGGTCAGCGCGCGCGAGGAGACCACGGGCAAGGAGCAGCAGATCACCGTCACGCCGTCGCACGGGCTCACCGATGAGGAGATCGAGCAGATGCTGCTCGACTCGATCGAGCACGCCGAGGAGGACATCTATCTGCGCCAGCTCCGCGAGCAACAGGTGGCGGCAGAGGGCGTGCTGGCCGATCTCGGAAGGCAGCTCCAGCAGAACGGGGACCTGCTCTCGGCGGACGAGCGCGCGGCGATCGAGGCGAAGGCGCAGGCGGTGCGGGATGCGGCCGCCGGCAACGACCACATGGCGGTGAAGAACGCGATCTCGGCGCTGGACGAAGCCTCGCGGACCTTCGCCGAGCGGATCATGAACCGCGCGATCGGTCAGGCCCTGACCGGTCACTCGGTGAGCGAGTACGAGAGGTAGGACGGTGCCCAAGGTTCACTTTCAGAGTCCCCTCGACGACGTGACGGTCGAGGTCCCCGAGGGCACCACGCTGCTCGAGGCGGCGGAGAAGGCCGGCGCGAAGGTCGGTCACTCCTGCGGCGGCGTGTGCGCGTGCTCCACCTGCCACCTGTGGGTGGTGGAGGGGTTCGATACGCTCTCGGACCAGGACGACGCCGAGATGGATCGGCTCGACATGGCGTTCGACGTGCGGCCCACCTCCCGGCTCGGCTGCCAGGCGATCGTGGGGCAGCAGGACGTCGAGGTGCAGATCACCGAGGAGTCCCTCAACGCCTACATGGACGAGAACCCCGGCGAGCGGCGCGCCCTCGAGGCCGAGGGGAAATGGCCGGTGAAGTAGCGCGGTTTTGACGCTTGACGGTCCGGAAGGGCACCTCTATAAGCCCCCTCCGCCGCAAACCACCCGCCCAGGTGGTGGAATTGGTAGACACACCAGATTCAGGGTCTGGCGGTCGCAAGACTGTGGAGGTTCGAGTCCTCTCCTGGGCACAAAAGATGAAGGGGATCCGGTGACGAACCGGGTCCCCTTTCGTCTTTCCGGGCACTTGGCGCGATCCCTTTTGTCCCAATGCAAAACACTTCGCCTCTTCGGCATGATGGGTCCCGCTGATCGTTTCGCCGGGGGGCAAACATGCATGAGGCGGACTTCGAAGTGGACCGGGCAGCAGTGTGCCCGAACGCAGCACGCGGTGTCACCGGGATGGCCCTGGCGCTCGAATCGCTCGGGGAGGCGCTGACGCTGCACGACGGGATGGGCCGGCTCCTGCACGCCAACGCGCAGGCCCGCTCGGAGCTCGGGCTGGACCGGATGGACCTCGACGAGCGCGGCCGCGTGCTCCTCGGCACCGGGCACCTGCTGGTCACGCGCCTGGGGATCGC
>CAZCWA010000152.1:4004-10429 GCA_964502265.1 uncultured Myxococcaceae bacterium
TCGCCCGGGACCAGAAGGCGCCGCAGTGGGTGACGGACAAGCTGGCGGTGGCGCGCGGCCAGGTGCGGCGGATGGGACGGCTCATCGACCGGCTGCTCGATCCATCCCACGGCAACGACTACGAGGGCGCGCTGGAGCTCGAGCAGACGGACGTGGGCGAGCTGGTGCGCGAGGTGGCGCTGCAGCAGGCGGACAAGCTGCTGCGCGCCGGCTGTGAGCTGCAGCTCGTGCTCGCGCCGGCGCCGGCCCTGGTGGACCGGGTCCGGTTGGAGGAGGTGGTGGAGAACCTGCTCGCCAACGTGTGCAAGTACGCGCGCGGGGCCCGGGTGGAGGTCCGGGTGGAGCGCGTGGGCGATCAGATCCGTCTGGTGGTGAGGGACGACGGGCCCGGGGTCCCCGAGGGCGAGCGCGAGCAGGTCTTCTCCCGCTACGGCCGGTCCGGGAACGCGGCGCAGAAGCCGGGGCTGGGGCTCGGGCTGTACCTCGTGCGGCGGATCGCGGAGGCGCACGGCGGCGGCGCGTGGATCGACGGCAAGGCGCCCCGGGGCGCCGAGTTCGTGGTGCAGCTCCCGGTGACGCCGCCCAACCTCTGCGCGTGATCATCAGGCGCGGGCCTCCGCCTCGTCGGCCACGTGCTGGGCTTCTTCCCGGGCGCGCTGCCGGGCCCGGCGCCCGCCCCGGATGAGCTCCTTGAAGCCGATGCGCCGCACCCACAGCGAGATGCCGCCCACCGCGAGCTGCGTTCCCAGGGTGGCCAGGTGGGTGAGCGTGGCGTAGGCGGCGCCCTGCTCCGGGGTGGCCCCGAGCTGACGGGCCATCCACGAGGTGACGAAGTAGTAGACGCCCATGCCCACCGGCAGGCCCGGCGCGGACTGGCCGAGCGCGATCGCGCCGAGCACCAGCGCCCCCGCCATCAGCCCGCCGGGCAGGTCCATCCCCCACAGGCCCACGCCGTAGGCGAGCGCGTTGGCGAGCACCGGCGGGAAGGCGAAGAGCAGCGCCACCGTGAGCCCCCGGAAGGAGCGCGCGGCGCCGAGGCCTTCGGCGACCTCGTCGAGGAAGACCTGTGCCTTCGGCAGCCGGTGCTTGCGGCGGAGCCAGTGCGCGAGCGGCGCGGACCAGTGCGCGAGCACCACCACCAGCACCACCAGGGCGATGCAGGCGATGGCGGCGCCGCGGAGCGCGGGCGTGAACTGCTCGAGCGCACCGCCCAGCGGGCTGACCAGCGAGAGCGCGGCGACTGCGATGAGCGCCGCGAACTCCAGGAGCTTGGTCACCGCGACCGAGCCCAGGCTGCGGACGAAGGGCATCTTCTGGCTGCGGCTGAGGAGGAACGCGCGGATGACGTCGCCCAGCTTGCCGGGCAGCGCGTTGTGCGCGAACGCGCCGATGGCGACGAGGTGGTAGCGCTCCTTGAACGGCACCTTCTGCCCGAGCGTCCTCTGCCAGAGAACCGCGCGCAGGGGGATCATCGACGCGGAGAGCAGCACGAACAGCAGGAGCCAGCCGAAGTGCTGGGGCAGGTCGCGGACGAACTGGCCGAGCGGGAAGCGCTGGGTGAGCAGCGGCTGGCCGGGCTCGAAGCTCCACCGGAAGAACGCGGTGGACATGAGCACGACGGTGGCGATGGCCCCCACCACCGCGAGCAGCAGCTTCACGCTGACCTTGCCCGCGTTCGCGCTCATGTCCGGTACACCTCCGAGAGCCGCTCGTGAAGCTGCGTCGCGTGCGAGAGGCCGCTCAGCTCCACCGGCGCGTCCGCGGGCCAGAGCACCATGCTCTCGGTCTCGGTGCGGGAGAGCCCGCCGTGCGAGCCGAACTCCCACGCGAAGCCGACGGTGGCGCCGCGCCCGGTGGCCTGACCGTAGAGGACGATGTCCCCGGCGGTGGGCATGTGCGGCAGCTCGCGGAGCAGATCCTCCACCGCCCGCCGGTTGAACTCGGTGTCCAGCGGCGCCTGGTCGAGCGTGTCCGCGGTGAAGACGCGCCCGCCGATGATCGCCACCGCGTGGTCCGCGCGGCGCACGGCCACGATGCCGATCTCCGGCGAGGCCACCGCGCGCGCGACCACGTTGCGGTGCCACCCGAGCAGCTCGCGCGCCTCGAGTGGGGCCGCGTTCCTGGCGAGGTAGACGTGGGCGAAGTTGCCGGACTCGATCACCACCGGGTCGGTCTCCCAGGGCGAGGCGAGCGCCAGGGGCTTGCGGCCGTCGAGCAGCGCGCGGTCCACGTCGTCGGGCATGCCGCCGGGCGCAGGATCGAGCAGGTAGTCCGCCAGCCGCCGCTTCGTCTCGCGCTCGAAGGGCGAGGAGTCCACGTGGCCGTGGTCGGTGAGCAGCACCACGTCGTACGGCTCGGGCGCGAGCCGGGAGATGGCGTAGAGCTCCTCGATGGCGCGGTCGGCGCGGTGAAGGGCCTCGGCGGCCTGCGGCGAGAACGGACCGCGGCGGTGCGCGACCTCGTCGAAGTTGCCGAACACCAGGTAGACCGCCGGGACCCCGCGCACCATGTCGATGAGCGCGCGGTTCCAGGAGAGGCTCCAGGCCAGCTCGATGATGAAGAAGCGGTTGAGCATGAACTGCAGCTCGTGGCGGTTGTCGTTCACCGCCCTCACCCACCGCAGCGCGTCGCCGCCCGCGGACACGGTCTCGGAGACGAGGTCCTTCACGTAGGCCCACGGCGAGCGCTCGCCCACGTCGCCGAGGCCATGCACCTGGCTGCACACCGAGGGCACCAGCCGCCGCAGGTTCGCCAGCGACGTCATCGCCAGCTCGTTCTCCGCCTGCGCGCGGAAGAGGGAGAGATAGGTGTGGCCGCCGCCTTCGAGGAGGCTGCCGGAGGAGAGCTTCGCGACCCGCTCCTCGACCTTGACCGCGAGGCTGGGGAGGTTCATCCGCACCTCCTGGCCGAGGTGGCGATCCCACCAGTGGTAGGCCGGCAGATCCGGATGGCGCACGCCGAAGAGGAGCCCGGCCTGGAACGCGGGCGTAGAGGCCGGCGTCCCCCAGAACGCATCGTCGATGCGGTACGCGCCGGTCTTCACCAGCCGGGAGAGGAACGGCATCCGATCCTCGTCGAGCGCGCGCTGCAGCACCTGCCGGGGCACGCCGTCGAGGTGGAGGATCAGCAGCTTCCTGCGCCGGGCCGCGCGCGCCGACGATGGCCCCTGCGCGAACCCGTTGCCCTTCTGCAGCTCCCACCGCTTGCCGACCCGGGAGATGGACCTCTCGGCCCACGCCCGAACCTCGGGCGCTATCAGCGCCTGCCCTGTCATCGTCGTCCGCTCCCCTCACCCCGCCGCACCCATGCGTCGGGTCCCGGACCGAATATGTGTACGGGGAGTGGGCGGGGGAGCCGGGACGGCGCTCCGGGTGCCGCCCTCCTGACGCCTCGACCGGGCAGCGGGCGGGCAGGCAGGCCGTGAAGCGTGGGTGTGGTGCGGGGCGCGGCATGCGCACCCTGCTCGCATGGGGTGGGGGACGGCTCTTGCGGCGGCGGCGGCGGTGTGGGCGGGCGCGCAGGACGCCCCGGTGCGGACGGACGAGCAGCCGGTTCCGGACGCGATGATCCACGCCACCACCATGGCGGAACCGGATGGGGCGGAGGGCGACGGCGAGGAGGAAGAGGATGGCACGGGCGGCTCTGGACGCGCCGTGGAGCACAAGCCGCGCCGGGACTTCGACGCGATCGGCGTGCCGCTGGTCAGCTTCAACAGCGACCTCGGCTGGGGGATTGGCCTGGTGGGCGGCGGGTACTTCTACCAGCAGGGGTACACGCCGTATCAGCACGCGCTGGCCGCGCAGAGCTACTTCACCACGCGCGGCGTGCAGAACCACTGGCTCCGGTACGACGGTCCGGACCTGCTGGGGAAGGCGCGGCTCGAGGTCCGGGCCGAGTTCCGCCGCGAGCTCTTCGCGCCCTTCTACGGGGTGGGCAACCTCGCCGGCGAAGGGCTGGCGCTGGACCGGCCGCAGGATCGCGCCTCCAGCTTCGACCACTTCTTTCCCGGCGGCTGGGCGCGGCTGCGGACCCGGCCCGGAGGCCAGGGACACCCGCTCGAGATCTGGGGCGGGTACGGGTTCAACTGGGTCCGCGTCTCTCCCTACGACGAGTCGCAGCTTCGCGCCGAGTCGCCGCGGGGGCTCGAGGGCGGAGCGCATGCGCGCGTGCTCTTCGGCGTGGCGCACGACACCCGGGACTTCGAGGCGGATCCGACCAGCGGCGGCGTGGAGGAGCTGGCGGTGCGGCTGTCCGCGCCTCCGTTCGGGAGCCGGTACGCCTACGGCGGCGTGACGCTGAGCGAGCGCCGGTTCTTCTCTCTGGGGACGCCGAGGGTGATCCTCGCGCAGCGGGTGGTCCTCGACGTCCTCTTCGGAGACGTGCCGTTCTTCGAGTGGTCGAACGTGGGCGGGATGCAGGGCGGCGAGGGCGTGGGCGGCATGAGCACCGTGCGCGGCGTCCCGAGGAACCGCTACCAGGGGAACATCAAGGCCATCTCCAACACCGAGCTGCGCTTCTACGTCTTCGACTTCAAGCTGCTCGGCGAGATGGTGAAGACCGGCGGGGTCGTCTACTGGGACATGGGCCGCGTCTGGCATCCGGGCGTGGACGACGGGCCGTGGCACCAGTGGCATCCGGGCGTGGGCGGAGGGCTCCGGCTCGCGCGCCGCGCCGCGGTCGTCCGCTTCGACTACGCGGTCGCGACCGAGAACCTGCGGCAGGGCATCTACGTGACCTTCGGGCACATGTTCTGAGTGAGCCGCGCGCCTCCCCGCCTGCCCTGCGCCCGGGCGCGCCGTGTCGACTCGCCGCACGCCCGATGCGTCCCAACCCTTCTCTCCGAAAGCGGTTCAACCACGGGAGAGCGGATGGGAACGGGGACGGGGGGCGTGGTCAGGGGCGCGGTGGTGGCGCTGGCGCTGTCGGCGGTGGGGTTCGGAGCAGGCTGCGCGACCGACGACGCGGCGAGGGCGGACGACGCGATGCCGCCGATCATGGAGCCGGGCGTGGGTGGCGCGGGTCAGGCCGGCATGCCGGCGGAGCAGATTCCACCGACCGAGCTTCCGCCTCCGGATCCGGCGCCTCCGCCCGAGCCCTCGTCCGCGCCTGCGCCGTCTGCGCCTCCGGGTGAGCCGCCTTCTCCACCCGCGCCTGGTCCGGGCCCCGGCGCAGCGGCGACCGGGGTGGACGGACGGGGACCGCTTCCCTCCGCGGGCGGGGCGTCCTCGGACGCAAACGCGCCTTCGGGTGATGGCGAGGGCGCCCGGGCGAAGCCCGACGTGGCCCCGCGGCCTGCCGGTGGGGACGAGTTCGATCCCCTGCACGAGCGCCCGTCCGGCGCCGACGCGGCGCCCTCGAACATCCGGACCCTCGAGTAGAGCCGCGCCGTGATTCGGGCCGCGTGCAGGGCGCTCCTCCTCGTCGTCGGCTCCTGGGCCATGGCATGGAGCGGCTGCGCGGGGCGGCCGCACGCGCTCGACTACGTCGTGTTCCCGAACCACGAAGCACAGCGTGAGGCGCCGCCGCCGCAGGTGGCCGGCCGCGAGCCGGAGAGGACCGACTACCCGATCTGGGGCGACACCCCGCCGCCCACACCCGCCGAAGCCGAGGCGTCCGGCGTGGGCGGGGCGGGGTCTGCGGGGTGTTCGGTGGGGCTGGCGGGCGAGGTGTGCGAGGTCGGCATCCTCGCCGGGGAGACGCCGCTCGAAGAACGGGAGCTGCTGCCGCCGGATGGCCGCGTCTTCCAGAGGCCGCTCCCAGCCCCGGGGCAGTCGCTGTGACCGGCAGTATATTTCCGGTCTGGGCTCAGCCCAGCCACTGCACGAGCGGCGCAGGCGCCGTCGCCTCGCCACGTTGACCCGGCTCTACGGTGAGGGCGAATGCGTGGAAGCCACGGGCCTGCAGCGCATCCAGCGCGCGGCCGAGCGTGTTCGCATCCGGGGCGATGATCACGCAGCCGTCCCCACCGCCCGCCCCGGAGAGCTTGGCCGCCGCGCCCTCCGTGCGGCACAGGGAGATGATCTGCGTCATCTCCTCCGTCTCCACGTCGCCGAGCGTCCCGAGGAGCGCCTCGAGCGCCTCCACCGCCTCCCGGACCTGGATGAAGTCACCAGCCTCGAGCCCCCGCTCGAGCGCCTCGCCCCACGCGTCGGAGCGGGCGACGAAACGCGCGCGCTCCTCGAGCCCGAGGCGCGCTTCGACGTGGGAGACCATCAGGGGCGTGGAGGCGCTCTTGCGGGTGAACGCGTAGCCCAGTTGCAACGGACTCGGCGGGAGCCTCCACACCTCCACCGGGGGCGCGGCCTTCAGCGCTGCCGGCAGTCGGTCCTGGGCCGCGGCCTTCAACAGCGGCGCCACGTCGTAGCGGCGATACCGGACGAGGCCTCCCGCGTGGACCGTGGCCACGTCCGCGCCGCTCCCCTTCC
>CAZCWA010000153.1:0-10380 GCA_964502265.1 uncultured Myxococcaceae bacterium
CGGACTCGAAGGTGATCCGCATCCACCCCGCGCTCGACCAGGCGCGGGTGCCCCGGTACTTCGTGGAGTGGATCGTCTTCCACGAGATGCTCCACCACATCTACAAGGCGCGCCGAGGTCCGGACGGGCGGCGCTGCGTCCACACCCCGGAGTTCAACGCCCACGAGCGCACCTTCTACGCCTACGAGCGGGCGCAGAAGTGGGAGAGCCTCAACCTGGACCTGCTGCTCCGGAGCTGACGGAGAGGGTGAGGATCTTCTCGAACAGTCTCACCGCGAAGGGGGAGCTGCGGCCGTCGGCCCCGTGGAAGAGGCGGCGGGCCTCGGCGCGGGCGATGCGGGCGGGCTCTGGACGGTCGGACCGCTCGAAGTGGTCGGCCATGTGCCAGAGCCTGCGCCCGTAGAGCTGGGCGGTGGGCGCGGTGAAGAAGGCCCCGGCGGCGTCCTCCACCTCGCGGCGCAGCGCCTCCTCCTTCTGGGCCTCGTCGAGGTAGAGCGGGCTCTGGGCAATCTCCCCGACCTTCCGGGCGAACGCCTGCAGCGCGGCGATGCCGGGGAGCCACTGGTTCAGCTCCGGCTCCGAGTGGAGCTCTCCGCTGCGCGCGGCGAGCCCCTGATCCGCCTGCTCGGGCGGAGGCAGCTCCCGCGGCGCCTCGGCGGGGGTGATCCCGAGGTGCCGGAGCGCCGCCTCGAGCCCTTCCGGAAAGGGCGTGCGGGTGCGGAGGTTCTGGCCCGTCGCCTCTGCGAGGAGAGCGCAGGCATCGGCGAGGGGGATCTCCACCGCGCTGGCGTTCTGCTGACCGCGCCGGGCGTCGCGCAGCACCTTCCGGTACTGGCCGCGGCTGACCGTGTTCACCCCGAGGTGCACGAGGCCCAGCTCGTCGGCGATGACGCACTGGAGCGTCTCCACCCGCCCGTTGCGCAAGGCCCGCCCGATGATGAGCGCCCGTTCGCCGTTGCCGGTGATGGAGGAGACGAGGCTGTGCAGCGGCTCTTCGTTGGCCGCCGGCGCGCTGGAGGTTCCTTCGGCGGCGCGTGCGGTGCGCTCGGGGACGGCGATGCCCTGGGAGCGGAGCCGGTAGAGGGCCTTCTTCCCCGCCTTGGCGAGCGGCTTGTGGGGCCCGCCGGCGAGCGCCTCCACCAGCGGGAGCGCGCGTGCGGCGACCGCCGCCTCGAGCACCGCGAGTCCGAGCGGCTCGGGGAGGGCGGAGACCTGGGAGGCGGCGGCGGAGGCGGGATCGTGGGCGAGGCGCCGGGCCTGCTGGACCGTCTCGGGCGGGAAGGGAAGGGGCTCTGGCGATGTGCCCGCCTGGTTCGACGGGTCGACGAGCACCGCCAGCAGGCGGCGCGGATCCGAGGAGGGGTTCATGTGTCGTCGGTTCTACAGCCCGCTGTGAGGACACTACAATGACGCCATGTCGGACTCGGTCCTTTGCGTGGGGCAGGCGTCGGTGGAGCTGGTGGGGCAGATGCCGCGCTTCCCGGTGCGCCAGGGTGACAGGCAGGAGCTGTCGGCGTTCTCGCTGCAGGGCGGCGGGGCGGCGGCCAACGCGGCGGTGACGCTGGCGGTGCTGGGCGCGCGGGTGTCCTTCGCGGGGGCGCTGGCGGACGACTTCCTCGGCGAGGTGGCGGCGGCGAGCCTGAGCGAGATGGGGATCGACCTGCGCCACCTGCGCCGGAAGTCCGGCGGCGTGTCGCCCGCGGCGTTCGTGGCGCTGGACGAGGAGCGGCGGCGGCCCACCGTCTTCTGGACCCGCGGCAGCGGCGAGACCCTCTCACCGGGAGACGTGACCGACGAGGCGCTCGAGGGCGTCTCGTTGTTGCTGGTGGACGGCTACCAGCCGGTGGCGCAGCTCGCGCTGGTGGAGGCCGCGCGGGCGAAGGGGGTGCGCACGCTGCTCTCGGCGCACGCGATGACCCCCGGGATGGCGCAGCTCGCCGCGCAGTGCGACGTGGTGGTGGCCAGCGAGCGCTTCGCCCGCGAGGTCGCGCCGGAGGTGTCCCGCAGCCTCGAGGAGATCCTCGCGCTCGGGGCGGAGGTGGCGGTGGTGACGCTCGGGGCGGAGGGCTCCGTGGGCCAGAGCCGGGGCGGCGCGCAGGTGAAGGTGGAGGCGCTGCCGGTGGACCTGGTGGACCCGACGGGGTCGGGCGACGTCTACCGGGGCGCCTTTGCCTGGTCCTTGCTGCAGGGGCGCGGGCTGAAGGAGGGAATGCGGTTCGCGAGCGTGGCCGCCAGCCTCAAGTGCCGGCACTACGGCGCGCGGGAGGGGATCCCGGAGCTGGACGCGGTGGCTCGTGCGCTGGCCGCCTGATCAGCGGGGCGAGCGCTCGCCGCCGATACGGGTGAGGAGGTAGACCCCGCGGCGCTCGGCGGTGACGGTGACCTCGCTGCCCAGGCGGGGGCCGAAGACCTGGGCGGGGTGGCGGCCGCGCAGCAGGAAGTGGTCGTAGGCGACGCCCTGTCGCTCCCAGCTCAGCTCCTGGGGGCGCCACTCGCTCGGGAAGGTGGGCGGCGGCGGGCCCTGGTACCGCAAGGGCGAGTGCGGCGTGAGGGCGAAGCTGAAGTTGGCCGCGCCGCCCGAGACGCGCGCGACCTCCGCCGCCGCGTGGATGAAGACCGGGTGGTTCACCACCCGCGACCGAGGGTTGTAGATGAGCCCCATCACCTTCGTCCGGGGCCGCGCGGCCTGCGCCACCGCGACCACGTCCGCCATCTCCCCATCGAAGGTGCGGAAGGCCTGCGCGAGCGGCACCGCGGTGAGCACCGCCGCCAGCGCCGCCCCGAGCGCGAAGGGACCCCGCCAGGCGCGTGGCAGCCACGGCACCAGCGCGGCGGCGAGCAGCGGCGCGGCGAGGTGCGCGTAACGGGTGTTCAGGTAGTAGATGTACCCGCGGATGTCGAAGGGGAGCAGGAAATATAATGCAAGTGCCAGCGCGCCCAACGCCGGCAGCCGCCAGCGCTCCCATGGGCCCTCCGCCACCGGCTCCGTCTCGGCTGAAGCGCGCGCGGCAGGACGGCGGTAGCGCCACCACGCCACGCCGCCGGCGATCCAGGAGAGCGCCACCAGGGCGATGGCCGCGTGGATGCCCCAGCGGTCCTCGCCGCCCGGGAGCATGTTGGCGAGCACGCGGGGCAGCTCGGCCAGGTTCTGCGCGTGCGTCTTCCAGGCGAGGTTCTGCGGCGAGAACATGGGGCCCCACGCCTTCCATGGCTCACCCGGCGCGATCTCCGCCGGCTGCCCGAGGCGCCCGCCGAACCAGGCGACGAAGAGCACCACGCCGGGGAGGACGCCCGCGAACGCCGCCGCGCGCGGACGGAGCCTGGCGTCGAGCCACCGGTCGCCTTCTCGCGGGGGCAAGGCGTCCTCGGGCGCGCGGGTGGTCAGCAGCAGGAGCGGGAGCGCGAGGCCGAGGAAGACGAACGCCTGCACGTGGAAGAGAAGGACCCCACACAGCGACACCGCCAGCGCCCCCGCCCACCTCCAGCGTTGCCGCGCATCCGAGACCGTCCGCACGAACAGCCCCAGGGTGAGGAAGGTGAGCGGCAGGGATGAAATATAGTTCACGAAGCCCCACGCGAAGCTGTCGCCGTAGGCGAACGGCAGCGCGAGCAGCGCGGGCCACGTGGGGCGCTTCAACGCGCGCAGCAGGAAGGCCAGCGAGAGCGGCAGGCCCATCACGTACGCGGTGAGAAAGACCTTGTTCGCGGCGTCCAGGGGCATGAGCCAGTGGAGCAGGCTCACCAGGTGGTAGTAGCCGAGGTACGGCGTCAGCTCGCCGCGGGCGGCGAAGAGCTGCGGGTAGAGCGTCGTGGGATCGTCGAGGCGGTGCAGCACCGAGATGAGGTGCAGGTGCTGCGGCAGGTCCACCATGGGGAGGAAGGTGCCCGCCCACAGGGGGGTGACGCCGGCGAGGAGGCCCACCGCCCACGCGAGCACTTCGAGGCGGACGGACGTCTGGGAGGAGGGGGACGGCAACGCGCGCGAAACCTACCCGACACTCGGGAGGCCGCATTCTTGAAAAGCGCGGGAGCGCAGGTGTATGAGCCCGCCGATCCGCCCGTCGCAAGAGGTCCCCATGTTCCGCGCCCTTCGAACCACCCTCGCCGCCGCATCCGCCGCCGGGGCCCTGGTCGCTGCCGCGCCGGCGCTCGCGTCCGAGGCGCACGTGCTCGCGCCGGTGGACGAGGTGCTGGCCGCCACCTGCAACTGCGGAAGCGCCAGCGACTGCACCTGCAAGAAGGGCGAGTGCCGCTGCAAGAAGTGCTCGGAGTCCGGGGTGAAGCCGGCGCCCGGCGGAAGCACCCGCCTCATCGAGCCGCTGAAGGACCAGCCGCGCATCCTCGAGGTCCCGCAGAACGCCCTGCACGAGGCCACCGGGGGCATCCTCATCTGATCATCCGGCCTTCGCCCGGCCGCCCGCTCCCCGGGCCGCCGCGCGAGCGCCCGTGCACGGTGGCCCTGCAAGGTCTACGAATCTCCTCATGTCGACGTCGACCACACCCGACCACCGCCAGGCCTGCGCCTTCTGCGGCCGCGCCTGCTCCGACACGCTCAGCATCGAGCGCTTCGGCGCGTTCTCCTGTCCCACCTGCATGGTCCGGCTCGGACGGGTGCTGGTGGATCGCCCCCACGCGCTCGAGGACGTCTGGCCCGCGCTGACCCGCAAGGAGGAGGAGGACGAGGACGACGAGCCGGAACCGAAGGTGCGGCTGGAGGACGGTCGTCTGGTGGAGCTGCGCGAGCGCACCGCCGAACTCAAGCGGGAGCTGCCGATCGCGGCGCGCGTTCAGCTCGCGTCCACCTACGGTGAGCTCGGCATGCACCGCGAACAGGTGCTGGAGTGCGGGTTCGTCCTCGCCTCCGAGCCGGGGGACGCGCTCGGCGCCGAGGCGCTCCGCGTCCTCTTCTCGCGGTTCACCGCGCCGGATGCGCTCGAGCGGCTGCGGGTGGTCCTCTTTCCGAGCTAGACGGCGCTGCCCGCGCCGCGGGCCGCCGGGTGCGGCTTCACCGCCTTCACCAGCAGGAACGGAGGCATCCGAAGGCGCTCGAAGCCGCCGAGCCCCGCGCGCTCCAGGGCGTCGCGAAGCTCTCCCTCCGCGCGCGGGTGGAGCCCGAGCCGCCGGTGCGCCCAGCCGAGCCCGTACGAGGGCGGCAGGTACGTGGTCGCCAGGTAGGACCCGCCCGGGCGCAGCGCGCGAAAGACCTCCTGCAGCAGCGGCAGCGGCTCCTCGAGGAGGTGCAGCGCGCCGGTGTGCAGCACCGCGCCCAGGCTGCCGTCGAGGAAGGGCAGGTGGGGCGGCTGTGCGCGGACGAAGTCCACCTTCACGTTCGCCTCGCGGGCCTGGGCCATGCCCTCTTCGAGCATGGGACGCGACACGTCCATGGCCACCACCGGCGGTGAGTCGGGAACCTTGGCCAGGCGCCGCGCGAAGAGCGCCGGGCCCGAGACGAGATCGAGCACCGGTGCGTCCAGCGACCCCATCATGGTCCGGTAGAGGAGCGCCTCGCTCTCCGGGTCCACGGTCCTGCGCGCGAGCGCGAGCGTCAGCGCGGGGCGGACGTAGCGCTCCCAGGACCTCGCCACGATGGGCGCCTCGAGGCTGCGCTGCACGCCCTTCAACGGCGCGCCCTCCACCGTGAGGTCCGCGATGCCTTCGGCGACCGGGAAGGTGGCGTGGCAGGAAGCGCACTGCAGTGGCCCGAAGAGCAGCTCCGCGGGAGCGCCCTCGGCCACGAGCGCCCCCTGGCGGCACCGGGGGCACCGCAGGAGGTTCAGGATGGCGCGGCGCATGGGACGGAATCAGGTCAGGCGGATCAGTCCGTGCTGCAGACGAGCACCGGCCAGCCGCGCGCCATCGCCTCGCGGAAGAACGCGGCGAGGTGCTGCCGGGCGCGGTTGACCTCGGTCTGGAACGGGTCGAGCAGCGCCTCCTCGCCGAGGCTGCGCGAGGCGTGCAGCTCCACCGACTCGCCGCAGCGCTCGCAGCGGATGGCCACGTTGCGCGCGAGCGCGACCGGCACGGCGTAGCGGGTGCCGCACTGCGCGCACTTCCACACCAGCGCGCGCTCGCCGGCCTCCTGAAGCGCGAGCCGATCGAGCTGGTCCGCCAGCCGCAGCAGCGCCGGCAGATCCGCGGGCGGGGTGGCGAACACGGCGGCGGGACCACAGCCGCGTCCCGGCGAGGGGTAGGGGGGATGTGCGTCGCTGGCGACGAGGCTGCGCATCCGATCCCGGGCGCGCAGGTCGCGGAACTCACAGCCGCGGAGCGCGCGTTCCACCGTCACGCGGACGTCCGAGGCCTCCGGTTCGAGCAGCTCGCGGATGTTCTCCAGCCCATCACTTTGGGCAGCCTGAAGCACGTGGCCTGGGACGGCGAAGAAGCGATAACCCACTGTTCTCCCTTGGCAGCCGGGGGCGCCGGATTCAAGCGCCGTCTCGCGCCCCCCGCAAGAAGTGTCAATCCCTCCGGAACGAAGCGGAAGCGGCTACTGGCTCCACTCCAGCATCCGGGTGAGCGGGGCCAGCGCGGCCTTCTGCAGCAGCGGGTTCATCACCAGCTCCGGCGTCCGGTCCCGCATGCAGAGGTAGAGCTTCTCCAGCGTGTTGCGCTTCATGTGCGGGCACTCGTTGCACGCGCAGCCGTTGTCCGGAGGCGCCGGGATGTACGTCTTGTGGGGCGCGCTCTTCTGCATCTGGTGGAGGATGCCGGCCTCGGTGGCCACGATGAACTTCTGCTTCGGGCTCTTCACCGCGTACTCGAGGATCGCCTTGGTGGAGCCGATGAAGTGGGCGTGGCGCAGCACGCTCTCCTCGCACTCGGGGTGGGCGACGACCTCGGCGTCCGGGTGCTCGACCATGAGCTGGACGATCCGCTTCTCGCTGAAGATCTCGTGCACGATGCAGCTGCCCGGCCAGAGGATCATCTCCCGCCCGGTCTGCTTCGCGACCCAGCGGCCGAGGTGCTGGTCCGGCCCGAAGATGATCGGCCTGTCCTGCGGCACCCGGGCGACGATCTTCTCCGCGTTGGAGGAGGTGACGATCACGTCCGAGAGCGCCTTCACCTCGGCGGTGCTGTTCACGTAGCTGACCACGAACGAGCCCGGGTGCTTCTCCTTGAAGGCGCGGAACGCGGGCGCGGGACACCGATCGGCCAGCGAGCAACCCGCCTCCAGATCCGGCAGCAGCACCAGCTTGGACGGGTTCAGGATCTTCGCGGTCTCGGCCATGAAGTGGACGCCGCAGAAGACGATGGTGTCCGCCTCGGTCTTCGCCGCCGCCTGGGCCAGCGCGAGGCTGTCCCCCACGAAGTCCGCCAGGTCCTGGATCTCGCTCTCCTGGTAGTAGTGCGCGAGGATCACCGCGTTGAGCTCTCGCTTGAGCCGGAGGATCTCGCTCTCGAGGTCCACATGGTCGAGCGACGAGGGCTCGGCGGCGCTGCGAACGACGTTGTTCTCCATGGGGCTGGTTCTAACGCCGGGCCGGGGGGTTGGCCATGTCCGGGTGCCCCTCCTCTATACTGCGCTGGCTTGCCGGCCGTGCGGCCGGGCTCGAACCGGGAGAGACCATGGAACCGCGTCGATGGCTGTTCGGCGTGCTGCTCGGCGCTCTCACCGCATTGGCCGGCTGCGAGGGGTGCGGCGGAGAGACGCTCATCGCTCCCCTCAAGCCGGAGGGGCTTCTCTGCACAGACGACGGCGAGTGCGAGACAAGCCTGTGCGAGAGGCTCCCCGGGGAGGACGACGCGAAGTGCACCCGCCTGTGCACCTCCGGTTGCCGCCAGAACGAGATCTGCCAGCCGCTCGCCTCCGACCGCTATGCCTGCGTCCCCGAGCGCGCGGGCCTGTGCGGCGAGTGCCAGACGGACGCGGACTGCCCCTATCCCGCGGACCGCTGCATCGTGGTGGGCGGCGTGAGCGTGTGCGGACGCGACTGCTCGTGGGACGGGCGGTGCCCGGACAGCTTCACCTGCGCGGAGGCGGTGGACGTGAACGGCGACCTGCTCGTGTCGCAGTGCCAGCCCGCCAGCGGCACCTGCGCCTGCACCGCCGGGAGCCACGGGCAGACGCTTCCTTGCGAGGCGAAGAACAACTTCGGGACCTGCACCGGCGTGCGCACCTGTTCGGGAGAGAGCGGTTACTCCGCGTGCAGCGCGCGCATCCCGGCCGAGGAGATCTGCGACGGGCTCGACAACGACTGCAACGGGCAGGTGGACGAGGGCCTCGGCTTCTCCACCTGCGGCGTGGGCGAGTGCCTGCGGACCATCGACAACTGCGTCGACGGGCAGCCGACGGTGTGCCTGCCGCGCGAGCCGGGCGTGGAGGTCTGCGACGAGAAGGACAACAACTGCGACGGGCGGGTGGACGAGGACTGGGACAAGCAGACCTCCGTCCTCCACTGCGGCGCGTGCAACAACAACTGCGCCGCGCAGCTCACCGCCGCCATGCCGCACGGAGAGCCCGACTGCCGGGACGGCGCCTGCGAGATGAAGTGCGACACCGGGTGGGGGAACTGCGACGGGGTCTACCCGAACGGGTGCGAGCAGGACCTGCTCTCGAACCTGCAGCATTGTGGTGGGTGCTTCAACGTGTGCGCCGCCGCCAATGCGACAGCCAGTTGTGAAGTCGGCGTGTGCCAGCGCGAGTGCCACCCGGGCTTCGCCGACTGCGACGGCCTGTGGGCGAACGGCTGCGAGGTAGACCTCCGCGACGACGTGAACAACTGCGGGGCGTGCGGGAACGTGTGCGCCTTCGCGAACGCCGCGGGGACATGCGCGAACGGGACGTGCGGGTTCACCTGCGACACGAACTGGTGGGACATCGACGGCGACCCGGCGAACGGCTGCGAGTACCACTGCGTCTTCCAGTCCGTGGTCGATCATCCGGACCTGAGCTTCATCGACGCGAACTGCGACGGCATCGACGGCGAGGTGCAGAACGCGATCTTCGTGGCGCTGCCCTCTGCGGGCGGGAGCGACGGCAACCCGGGGACGCGTGCTGCGCCGAAGGCGACCCTCAGTGCCGGATTGACTGCGGCTGCGGCCACTGGAGTGCGGGACGTCTACGTGGCGGCGGGGACGTACATCGGGCAGGCGAACATCGACAACGCCCCCGCCCGAGGCCTCTACGGTGGCTATGAGCCCGGGACGTGGGCGCGAGGACTTCAATTCGGCGTCACCGTGACCGGTGTGAACCAGCCTCTGCGGATCGCAGGCTCTTCGGGCGCACAGGTGCAGTTGATGGACTTCATCGGCGCCAACGCGACCGGCGCCGGAGAGAGTGCGTACGGCGCGTTCATCACCGACTCGTCGTCGGTGCAGCTTCAGGCGCTGATCGTCGCTGCGGGAGCGGGCGCTGCGGGCGTCCACGGCGGCCAGGGACAGAACGGGCAGAATGGCGGAGACGGCGCGGCAGGCTCACCCGGCTGCGAGAGCTCCTCGGGCTTCTGCGGTTCGTGCTCGAGGCCGATGGGTGGCACCGGCGGATCCAGCGCATGCGGTCGAGTCGGGGGGGCGGGAGGTCGTCCGGGTCACGACAACGGCTGGGGGGATCCAGGCCTGCCCGGCTCGGGCGGTAGCGGCGTGGGCGGGAGCGGAGGACCGGGCCTTCAGGCGGAAGCCGGGAACTGGTGCCCGCCCTCCCAGCTCTGGGGCAGCGCGGGGGCGAGCGGCGGCGCGGGTGTGGCGGGGACCAGCGCGGGAGCGTTCGGTCAACCCATGGCGACCGGGTACGTGCCGGCGCTCGCCACCGCGGGTGCAGCCGGCGCGCACGGGGGTGGAGGTGGAGGTGGAGGGGGCGGCGGTGGCGGCACGACGTGGTGCGACAGCTACGGCGGAAGCGGCGCCGGAGGTGGCGGCGGGGGCTGTGGCGGCGGCGGCGGAGGGGCAGGCGGCAGCGGCGGAGGTTCGTTCGCGGTCTACGCGTGGAACTCGGGTGTGGTGATCGTCGATTCGTCGCTCGCGTCGGCGAACGGAGGGGCGGGCGGAAACGGAGGCGAGGGCGGCGGCGCAGGAACGGGTGGCATCGGGGGGCGCTCGCCCATGCCCTCGGGCTGTCGTGGCAACCCCTACGGGGGCAGCGACAACCAGGACGACGGAAGCAACGGCGCGCCCGGAGGCAACGGTGGGGAGGGCGGCGCGGGCGGTCACGGTGGTGCGGGCGGCGGCGGTCCCAGCGTGGGCGTCGTGGCCGCCGGCGGCACGAACCTCAACGTCTCCGGCACCACCATCACCCCGGGCACCGGTGGAAGCGGAGGAAGCTCGCCCGCGGGACCGGGTGCATCCGGGCTCTCCGCGGCGACGTGGCCCTGAGCCGTTGTCGCGCAAGGGGATCTGCAGCGTGGCATCCGGCGGGGAACACGTCTAAAACGCCCCGCTTCGGAA
>CAZCWA010000154.1:0-10369 GCA_964502265.1 uncultured Myxococcaceae bacterium
ATGGGGTGGGAAGGCTCCGCGGCGCGTGCGCCGGCTGGTGATGAGGGAGATGGAGGGTGAAGCGGGCGCCCTCGCCGGGACGCGAGACCACGGTGAACCTGCCCCCGTGGTCCTCGACGATCCGGTAGGCGATGGACAGGCCGAGCCCGGTGCCCACGCCCGGCGCCTTGGTGGTGAAGAGCGGCTCGAAGATGCGGGCCCGCACGCTCTCCTCCATGCCGCAGCCGGTGTCGCTGACGCTCAGCCAGGCCCACTCCCGATCCTGGCCGGTGGTGACGGTGATCGTCCCCTCCTCCCCCGGCAGCGCCTGCAGCCCGTTGTTGAAGAGGTTCAGCAGCACCTGGGCCATCTGGCCCGCGTCCGCCTCGACCTGCACCGGCTCGGGGGCCAGCTCCAGCACCAGCTTCGCCCGCGGCGCGCTCTTCATCCGCGCCTGGAACAGCAGCGCAGACTCCTCCGCGGACCGGTTGAGGTCGATGATCCGCCGCTCGTCCTCACGGCTCTTGCGCGAGACCTTGAGCAGGCTCTCCACGATCCGCTTGCACCGCACCGCGCTCTCCTCGATCAGCGAGAGCGCCTCCAGGTCTTCCTTCGTCCGCCCCTCGTCGCGCTGCATGAGCTGCGCGAAGGCGAGGATCCCGCCCAGCGGGTTGTTGATCTCGTGGGCCACGCCGCCGGCGAGCTGCCCCACCGCCGCCATCTTCTCCGCGTCCACCATGCGCCGGTTCATCTCGCGCTGCACGGTGACGTCCCGGTACGAGCAGACCGCCAGTCCATCCTCCGGCATGGGGTAGATGTTGATCTCCCACGTCCGGTCCTTCATCTGCAGCTCGCCGCGGGCCTCGGTGCCGGTGCGCCGCGCCTCCTCCAGCACGCAGCCCTCGCAGGGCTTGTCGCTGCCGAAGAGGAAGTCGTGGCAGTTGCTCCGCGCCGCGTCGGTGATGTCCCGGCCGCCCGCCCGCGCATAGGCGAGGTTGGCGCGCACCACCTCGAAGGAGTCCATCCGCACGATCGCCAGCGGATCGTGGATGCTGTCGAAGCTCTTCTCCCACTCGCGCTTGGCGACCGAGAGCATCTGCGTGCGCTGCGCGACCCGGCCCTCCAGCTCCTGGTTGAGCTGCTTCAGCTCCTCGTTCTTGGCCTGCGTCAGCTCGTACAGGCGCGCGTTCTCATCCTGCAGCGCCACCTGATCGAATGCGCTCTTCACCGTGAGCACGAGCTGCACGTCGTCCCAGGGCTTGGCGATGAACCGGTAGATCTCCGACCGGTTGATGGCCTCCTCCACCGCGTGCTGGTCCGCCTGGCCGGTGAGCATGATCCGCTGCGTCCGCGGCAGCTCGGCCTTCACCCGCGCCAGCAGCTCCACCCCGTTCATCCCCGGCATCCGGAAGTCCGAGATCACCACCTGGGGCTTGAACTCGCGCACCAGGGCGAGCGCCTGCTCACCGTCGGAGGCGGTCTGGATGTCCCAGTTCCCCCGCCGGAGCACGCGTTTGATGGAACGCAGGATGTTCTCCTCGTCGTCCACGAGGAGGAGTCGACCCACCGGGGCGGCGGGCGCCGGCGGCGGAGGGGATGCAGCGGGGAGAGATTCCATGCAGGTCGGTTCCTCGGACGCGGCGTTGTGCAAGGGGTCTGCCAGTGACGGCGCGGCCTCTAACCATCGGGAAGCGGGTGATTTTCCATGCACGCGCACTGCGGTCGGCGGGTCGCCCGCTACCCGGGGGCGGGGGCATGGGTCCCAGTCGACCCGGAGGCGATGCGCTTCCGAGGTCTTCCAGATCCCGCCTCGCTGACCCGCTTTTGCGCCCGGCGGCGTCCCGGCGCAAAGTATGCGCGCCGGAAGGCCCCATTCCGCCTGCCGCCGGACGCAAATGCGTCGGAAAGGCGTCGAAATCAGGCGAAAAGCCCGCTTCCGGGTCGACGAGGACCCACCGCGCGCCGTCGAACCGGGACCCGACTTCCCTCCGGTGCCGTCTGCCCACTGTCCGACGCGAGCGCTTGACCGGCGCGCCGGGGGGCCCCACCTCAAGCGGCGGGCGTGAGGGAGGAGGTCCACATGCGGAGGGGATGGGGGGCGCTGGCGGCAGTCGGCGCGATGTTGCTCTGGGGCACGCCATCGGCGGCGCACGTGGAGAAGCGGACGGATCCGTGCGGCTGCCACCACCAGTGGGGGCTGCGGCACTGCCACCCGAAGAAGAAGACCCAGCGGTGCGAGGCCCCCGTGGTCTCCCGGGACGACAAGCCGCACCGGCACCGCAAGCAGGCGGCGCCGAAGCGTGCCCGGCCCCCTGCCCCGGAGCCGGACGCACAGGCGGCCGAGCTGTAGTTCAGGCTTTGCACGCCAGCGAACGCAGCCTCACCGTTTCCTCGAACACGTTTCTGGAGGGAACGGTCATGAAAAGAAGGATTTGGACGGCGGCGGTGGCCGCGGCGACGCTCGTGGCCGCCCCGGCCTTCGCGCAGACGGAAGCGACGGATGTCGACCCCGGTCGGATGACCGAACGGGTCGAGTCGCCCACGGAGAACCTGGACGTCTCGGCGCAGGCGGGCCTGGGCTCCTTCGTGGGCGGGGGCGCGCTGGGTGAGACCACGGGCATCGGCCCCACGTGGGGTGTCCGGGTCTCCGGGCCGCTGGCGCGCGCGTTCGGCTGGGAGCTCGGCTACGAGGGTTCGCGGATGCCGGTGGACAACGACTTCTCGGTCGACGACGCGGGCATCTGGCGCCACGGCGTCTCCGGCCTGGCGAAGATCTACACGCCGAACTCGGATCAGAGCGCGGTCCGGCCGTTCGCGGGCGCGGGCATCGGCGGCAGCTACGTGACGCCGTCCGCGGGCAACGAGGGCGCGTACCAGAGCGACTTCGTGGCCGAGGTGCCGGTGGGGCTGGGCGTCGAGTTCCAGCCTGAGGGCACGAACCTCACGGCGGGCGTTCGCGGCACCTACCGCTTCCTCGTGGGCCAGGACATCGCCGGCCCGCTGGGTGACACCGGCGGCGGCGCCATCCTCGGCGGCTCCTTGATGGTCGGCGGCAACTTCTAGCTGCCCCTGCGGTTTGAACCGAGCGAGGGCCCCGGTGTCGTCAGGACGCCGGGGCCCTTCTGCGTGTGGAACGCCTGCGCCTACTCGTAGAACCGCTTCCCGGACGCGGCCCACTCGACGAGCAGCGGCGCGGGCTCGAAGCGCTTGCCGAACTTCTGCTGCCAGTGCCCGGTGCGGTCGAGCAGCCTGCGCAGCCCCTGCGCGTCTGCCCAGCGGAACGGGCCACCGAGGAACGGCGGGAACCCGAGCCCGAAGATGGCGCCGATGTCGCCGTCCCGCGGGCTGCGGAGGATCCCCTCGCCCAGGCAGCGGATCGCCTCGTTGGTGAACTGCAGCGCGCAGCGTTCGGCCATCTCCTGCCGGTCGAGCTTGCGGCGCTCGCGGCCGTGCGGGAGCAGGTCGTACACGGTGACGTCGACCTCCTTCTTCTTCCCCTTGCCGCCCTTCCGGCCATCACCATCGCCGTAGAGGTAGAAGCCCTTGCCGTTCTTGCGGCCGAGCCTCCCGTCACCGCGGATGGGCTCCAGCGTCTGCGGCGGAGCAATGCGCTCGCCGAAGGCCTCGTGCAGCACCTTCGCCACCTTCTCCGCCACGTCCAGCCCCACCTCGTCGAGCAGCGCCACCGGCCCCACCGGGAAGCCGAAGTCCATCAGCGCCCGGTCGAGCTCCACGATGTCCGCGCCCTCGGCGAGCAGGTGCGCCGCCTCGTTCATGTACGGCGCGAGGATCCGCGTGGTGTAGAAGCCCGGCCCGTCGTTGACCACGATCACCGTCTTGCCCTGCTTCTTGCCCAGCGCCACGCAGGTGGCGGTGACCTCGTCCGCGGTCCCCTCGTGGGTGATCACCTCCAGCAGCGGCATCTTGTTGACCGGCGAGAAGTAGTGCATCCCGATCACCGTCTCGGGGTGCGCGGACGCCTCGGCGATCTTCGCGATCGGCAGCGACGAGGTGTTCGAGGCGAAGATGGTGTCCTTCCGGCTCGCCGCCTCCACGTCCTGGAGCACCGCGTGCTTGAGCGCGAGGTCCTCGAACACCGCCTCCACCACCACGTCCGCCGTCTTCAGGCCCGAGTACGCGGTGCTGGCCGTGATCTGCGCCATCCGCGCGTCCGCCTCACGCGAGGTGAGCGACCGCCGCTTCACGCGCTCGTCGTAGAGCCCGCGCACCATCTTCAGCGCCCGCCCTGCCGCCGCGTCGTCCCGCTCCTTGATCCGCACCGGGATGCCGGCCTGCGCGGTGACGAAGGCGATGCCGCCGCCCATCAGCCCGCCGCCGATCACCCCGACCTTCTTCACCGGCCTGCCCTTCACCTCCGGGTTCGAGGTGCCGTTGTCCTTCTTCAGCGCGGTGGTGGCGAAGAAGATCTCCACCAGCCGGCGGGACACGTCGCTCACCACCAGCTCACCGAAGAGCCGGGCCTCGGCCTCGAGCCCGCGCTCCAGCCCGCCCTCGAGCCCCGCGCGCACCGCCTCCAGCGCCTTCTCCTGCGCCGGGTACTTGCCGCGGGTCTTCTTCAGCACCTTCCTGCGCGCCTGATCGAAGAGCACCTTCCGCCCGAGCGGGTTCTCCTCCAGCGCCAGCTCCGCCCACTTCTCCCTGTCCGCGAGCCCGCGAAGGATGTCCCCGAGGCCTCTGGACCTGGCGCCCCGCTGGCTGCTCGCGTCGCCCCGGCGCTCCGGCCGCAGCTTCCCGCTGGCCAGCTCGCGCGCGCGCCTCTTCGCCACCTCGAGCAGGATGGGCGCGGGCACCACCTCGTCCACGATCCCCAGCTTCTTCGCCTTCGGCGCCTTCACGTTGCGCCCGGTGAGGATGAGGTCCAGCGCCGACTGCACGCCGATGAGCCGGGGGAGCCTCTGCGTCCCGCCCGCGCCCGGCAGAAGCCCGAGCTGCGTCTCCGGCAGGCCGAGCACCGTCTTCGGGCTGTCGGTGGCGATGCGGAAGTCACACGCCAGGGCCCACTCGAGCCCGCCGCCGAGGCACGCGCCGTGGATCGCCGCCACCACCGGCTTGGGGAACACGTCGAGCCGGTTGAAGCCCGCCTGCGCCCTCCTCGCCACCGCGGCCGCCTCGCTCGCGGTGCGCAGGGTCTGGAGGAAGTCGATCTTCGCGCCGGCGACGAAGCCCTCCTTCTTGCCGGAGATGAAGACCACTGCCTTCACCGCATCGTCCTTCTGCGCGCGGTCGAGCAGGCGCTCGAATTCGTCACCGGCCTCGGGCGAGAGCGTGTTCACCGACTCGCCGGGCTCGTCGAAGGTGAGGACGGCCACCTCGCCGTCGGTGTCGTAACGGAAGAAGGTCTCGGTGCTCATTCACGCTCCAGGACGACCGCCGCGCCGAGCCCGCCGGCGGCGCACACGGTGCAGAGGACGGTGTTCTTGTTCTGCTGGCGAAGGGCCTTGAGCGCCTGCGCCACGATGCGCGCGCCCGTCGCGCCGAAGGGATGGCCGAGCGAGATCGATCCCCCGTTCACGTTCAGCCGCCCGCGATCCACCTCGCCCAGCGCCGAGGTCCGCCCGAGCTTCTCCGCGAAGCCCTGCGACTCGAAGGCCTGGATGTTGGAGGCCACCTGCGCGGCGAAGGCCTCGTGCATCTCGATGAGGTCCACGTCCTTCAAGGTCATCCCCGCCCGCTCGAGCGCCACCGGCGCCGCGTACGCAGGCCCCTGCAGGAGCTGGTCGGCCGGATCGGTGGCCGCGAACGCGAACGAACGCAGGTAGCCCAGCGGCTCGTAGCCCATCGCCTTCGCCCGCTCCTCGCTCATCACCAGCAGGGCCGCCGCGCCGTCCGTGAGGGGCGAGGCGTTGCCGGCCGTCACCGTGCCGTACTTGCGGTCGAACACCGGCTTGAGCTTCGCCAGCGCCTCGAGGGAGGTGTCCTCGCGCACGATGTTGTCGCGGTCCGCCACCTGGGTGAGCTTCGGCGGCACCGGCACGCGCATCACCAGATCGTCGAAGAAGCCCTCCTTCCACGCCCGCGCCGCGTTCTGGTGCGAGGCGAACGCGAGCTGATCCTGCTCCTCGCGGGAGATCCCGTTCTCCTTGGCCATCTTCTCCGCGCTCTGCCCCATCGTCTGCCCGGTGGAGTACTCGGCGATGGCCGGCGGCACCGGGAGCAGGTCCTTCGGCTTGAGCTTCTGGAAGGGCCTGAGCTTCTGCGGCAACGAGCGCGCGCGGGAGGCCTGCACCAGGGCCTGCGCCAGGGGCCTGCTGGTGAAGATGGGCGCGTCGGACATGCTTTCGGTCCCGCCCACCACCGCCACGTCCGCGTTCCCGAGCGCGATGGTCTGCGCCGCGTTCACCAGCGTCTGGATGGAGGTGGCGCACGCGCGGGTGGCCGTGTGCGCTTCGATGTTGCGCGGCAGCCCCGCGGCCAGGACCACCTCCCGGGCGATGGACGGGGCGGTCAGCGTGGGGATGACCTGGCCGAAGACCACGTGGTCGAGCTCTTGGGGGTCCAACTCCGCCCGCTCGACCAACTCCCGGACGACCATCCGGCCGAGGTCCAGCGCGGTCAGCTCGGCGAAGTGGGAGCCGGCTTTGACGAACGGGGTCCGAAGCCCCCGCACGATGGCGACCCGGCGGCCGCCCATGGGTGTTTGTGGCATGAAGCCAAGCTAACGGCGTCGACGCGGCGCGTCAATGCGGTCCGAACAGCCCACCGAACAGGCCGCCGACGGCTCGGGCGAGCGTCCCGATGCCGCCGGTGACGGTCTCCACCACGCCGCGTCCCATCCGCCCCAGGCCGCCCAGGAGGTCCCCGCGCATCAGGTCCGCGAAGCCGTTCACCACGTTGGAGACGCCGCCGGTGGCGTTGTTGATGGCGGTGAGCGACTGCGCATTGCTGGGCGGCAGGGCCTGCGCCCCGGGCCGGTCGATGAGGACGTAGGTGCGGTCGTAGCCGGTGGGCATGTTCAGCGCGTGCACGTCCCGCCAGAGCGCCTCGAACTGCGCGTACGGGAGCGTCTCCTTCGTGCCCCAGGGGTTCATGTACGAGACGTACCGCTCGCCGTGCTGCTCGAACGCAGCGGTGACCACCATCCAGTGCGTGGCGAGGTCGTTCTTCCCTCCCGGCTGCAGATCCCCGTTGGCGCCGTAGCCACCGACATCGGTGAGCACCAGCACCTGGCGGCCCGCGGCCAGGTCCCGCTGCAATCCCTCGAAGGAGCCCTGGTTGTAGACCTGCGCCTGCAGGCCCTGTCCGCGGGCGTAGTCGAGGATGGCCGGCACCGGGGTGTAGAGATCGAAGTTGCGGATGGCCCGGTCGATGTCCGTCACCGGCACGTCCATCCCGAGCCGATGCAGGGCGATGGCCAGGGCCACGGTCCCGCAGGCGTTGGTGTCCCCCTGCGCGAAGTCCGGGCGGCCGCCCGTGGCTGGGTCGGTGGTGACCCCGTCGATGGAGAAGGGCCGGAACGTGTCGACCGCAACCGCCCTCTCCCTCTGGGAGTGGGCCGGGGTGAGGGCCGCCGTGCGGGCAGCGCTGGGAGCAGAACGAAGAAGAGGCGAACGGTCGATGCGCATCGAGATGAAACCTCCGGGTGACATCTTCGCGAGCCCCGATGGAGGCGTTGCTCCCACATGCGTCGGGGGTACGTTCGTGGACATGAACGAATGGGAGGCGCGGTGGCGCGAGGGCCGGACCGGCTGGGACAGGGGGCGGAGCGCGCCGGCGTTGGTGTCTGTGGTGGAGCGCGGGGAGTTGCCGGACGGCCGCGCGCTGGTCCCCGGCTGCGGCGCCGGGTACGACGTGTTGACGCTGGCCTCGCCGGAGCGGCAGGTCCTCGGCCTGGACATCGCCCCCACCGCGGTGTCGCGCTTTTCTGCCCTGCGCTCTTCGGCGGGCGTTCCCGAGGAACGCGCGCGCGTGGAGGTGGCGGACTTCTTCACCTTCGATCCCGGCCCCGAGCGCTTCTCGCTGATCTTCGACTACACGTTCCTGTGCGCCCTCCCGCCGTCGCGCCGCGCCGAGTGGGCGGAGCGGGTCGATGAGCTCCTGGCTCCGGCTGGCGAGCTGCTGACGCTCATCTATCCGGTGCTGCCGGGGGTCATGCCCTCTGTCTCCGAGCCCGGGGAGGGTCCGCCCTACCCCATGCACCCGGAGCACGTCCGCGACCTGCTCGCCGGGCGCTTCGAGCCCTTCGTGCTCGAGCCGCTCGCTCACAGCCACCCGGAGCGCCAGGGCAAGGAGTGGCTCGGACGCTGGCGGCGCGGCTAGCCTCCCGGCCCGTGCTCCCCACCCTCTCGGTCGTCCTGTTGAGCGCGGCGCTGGCCGCCTCGCCCTTGTCTTCGCCCGTGCAGGACGGCGCAGACGTCTTCTCCGCCGACGAAGAGGCAAGGCTGGCCGCGGAGTTGGAGCGGCTGCGCGCGGATCACGACGTCTGGTTCGTCGCCCACACCACGCCTTCGCTGGGTGGAGAGAGCATCGAGGCCTACGCCGAGCGCTACTTCCGCGACCACCGGATTGGTGCCGCGGACCAGGACA
Organism: uncultured Myxococcaceae bacterium; assembly: GCA_964502265.1. Classification (GTDB taxonomy): domain Bacteria; phylum Myxococcota; class Myxococcia; order Myxococcales; family Myxococcaceae; genus JAFAFL01. The sequence continues at coordinate 8,524 of CAZCWA010000154.1, forward strand.
ACGGCCTGCTCCTGGTGTTGGCGATGGGCGAGCGGAAGAGCCGGCTGGAGGTGGGCTACGGGCTCGAGCACGTCCTCACCGACGCGCGGTCCAATGCGCTGCTGGTGGACGTGCTGCAGCCGTTCATGCGCGCGGGCCAGCCAGCTCAGGGCGTCCGCGCCCTCATCGCGTCGTTGCGTGGCGAGGCCGTTCCGGCGCCTCCGGCGAGCGCGGCTGCCCCGCCTGCTTCACCCCAAAGCGACGACCGCATCCCGCTCCTCTGGGCGCTGCTCTTCGTCGCCGCCTGGAGCATTGGCTTCGCCGCCACGCTGTGGAGCGAGCACACCTGGCTGCGCAACCAGTTGGAGCTGGTGGTCGAGAAGCACGAAGGCTTCACCCGGTCCTTTGTCGCCCTGCGCCTGCTCACCGTGGTCGCGGGATCATTGATGCCTGCCGTGCTCTACGCGCTGCTCCTGGACGACGCCACGACCCGGACCTTCGCCTTCGCGATGCCAGACACCCTCTGGCTCCTGCTCGTCGTCGGATGCCTCGCGCTGTGGGCGGTGCTGGGGCTGATGAAGCTCTTCCAGCGGCTCGCCTTCAAGCTGTGGCTGAAGGCTGTCGCCCGGCGGCGCTTCGGCGAGACCTCTGCCCTGCCCCGGAAGTTCGACAAGCGGCTGAAGACAGCGTTCCGGGCCATCGCGCGGCGCAACCTCGGCGGAAACTCGCGTCGCTCCAGCGGCGGCAGCTCCGGTTCGAGCTGGTCGTCGTACTCCTCGAGCTCGTCTTCTTCTTCTTCCTCATCGTCGAGTTCGTTCAGCGGCGGCGGCAGCTCCGGCGGCGGTGGCGCCAGCTCCGGGTGGTAGCCGCGGCGGACGAAGAGCTCGAGCAGGCGCGGAGCCTCACTGCCCGACTCGGCCAGCGCAGTTGTTGGTGGCGGCTGGCTGCTCGGAGCGGACTTCAGGAAGTGCCCTGCTTCGGGAGTCAGTGCAGGTCTTCAGCGTCCGGCGCCGGTGCGGCTGGCGTCCTCATGCCGGCGACGAGCCCAGGGTCCGCGTCCAGGCCGGAGGTGGTGTCTGCAGGCAGGCCCGGGCCGGCGGCGTCCTCGCACTTCCAGATCGGAAGTGAGCGCATGAAGTCCGCGCCGAAGGCGAGCTCCGCTTCATGGCGGTTGTGCTGCCGGCACCGGAGGCTGAGGTTGTCTTCGGTGGGAGGACCGCCGCGGGCATGGGGGTCGATGTGATGCACCTCGAGCTGGTACTTCGAGCCGCACCGCCGGCCGTCCTTGCTGACGAAGGCGCAGCGGCCGCCGTCGCGGTTCCAGACTGCCTTCCGCACCGGCGCGGGGATGTAGCGGGATGGCCGGGTGGTGGACGAGAGACTCTGGTCGGAGGTCGAGCCATCGCCCCCCGAGGTGGCAGTGGAAGCTGACCCGGCGCACCCGCCCCTCGATGCGGCCTGAACCGGTGGTGGCGTCGCGGAGGCAAAGCTCGCGCGGGAGGCGCCCTCGCTGGTGCTGTTGCGGACGCTACCGGCACGGCGTCGCTTCACCGCCTCCAGTGTGATGCGGAAGCACTCCCGCATGACCGCCTCGAAGTTGCCGTTCGGGAACTTGTGGCTGAGAGCGGCTTTGACCTCCTCGAACTCGGCGACGAACTCCGGTCCGACGCTCATGCGGACAGAGAAGGTCGTCCCGCTCGTTGCTTCAACCTCCATCCGGTGCGGGCGCGGAGCAGGCGTGGACATCGTCGTTGCGCCTCGGGCTTCGGCGGCGAGCGCTGACCGAAATCCCTCCTGGGCGTTGGGTCCGAGCGTTTCGACCGGAGGGCGCGCCGGGGTGGTGGCCGAGGCCGGAGGCACAGGCAAG
>CAZCWA010000155.1:0-10290 GCA_964502265.1 uncultured Myxococcaceae bacterium
TGTAGCGCGAGAGGCTGGTGGCGACCTCGCGGCCGATGGCCTCCTGCGCCTCCTCCGTCGACCCGCCGATGTGCGGCGTGAGCACCACGTTCTCCAGCCCGCGCAGCTCGGTCTCGAAGCTGTCGGTGTTGGCCTCCGGCTCCTCCGGATAGACGTCCACCGCCGCGCCCGAGATGTGCCCGGACTTCAGCGTCTCGGCCAGGGCGTGGATGTCCACCACGGTGCCGCGGCTGGCGTTGATCAGCCCCGCGCCCCGCTTCATCCGCGCGAGCTGCGGCGCGCCGATCATCTGCTCCGTCTGCGGCGTGCCCGGCACGTGCAGGGTGACGAAGTCCGCCGCCTCCAGCAGCTCGTCCAGGCTGGACACCGGCCGGTTGTTGCCGAGCGGCAGCTTGGTGCCCACGTCGTAGAAGATCACCCGCATGCCCAGCGCCTCGGCGAGCACGCCCACCTGGGAGCCGATGTGGCCATAGCCCACGATGCCCAGGGTCTTGCCGCGCACCTCGTGGCTGCCGGCGGCGACCTTGCGCCACTTGCCCTGGTGCATCTCCCGCACCCGGTCCGCGAGGTGACGGGTGAGCATGATCACCTCCGCGATCACCAGCTCCGCCACGCTGCGGGTGTTCGAGAACGGCGCGTTGAAGACAGGGACCCCGTTCACGTTCGAGGTCCGCAGATCCACCTGGTTGGTGCCGATGCAGAAGGCACCCACCGCGAGCAGGTCCGTGGCGCTCTCGATCGCCTCCGCGACCACCTGGGTCTTGCTCCGGATGCCGAGCAGGTGGACGCCGGCCAGCCGCTCCTTCAGCTCCTCCGTCTTGAGCGCGCCCTTCACGTTCTCCACCCGGAAGCCCTCCGCTTCGAAGAGCGCGGTGGCCGAAGGGTGGATGTTCTCGAGCAGGAGCACCCGCGGCGGGCCGTCGAGGCGGACGGGCTCGGTGGGCGACGGGAAGGCTGGCTTCGTCATGACGCGGCAGGCCGTAATCCTCGCCCTCTGGAGAGTCAAGCGTGGTGGCAGCGCGCCGGGCTCGGCCTGTTGTCCCCACTCCGCCCCGTGCAGAACGTCTTCGCATGGAGTGGGTCGTCGTGGGCATTGCCGCAGCCGTGGCGTTGACGGTGGGCTGGATCATGGGCGGAAGCCGGCTGCCTCCGCCCGGCCATCCGTGGTGGTGAGCCGTGCTGTCCGTCAGAAGCGGCCGGCGACGGCCAGTCCCGGGGCAGCCGGCCATGCGACGGGCGTGAACGTCGCAGGAGATGGCAGCCCGCCTGCGCCCCTCGGACGCCGCGCGGAGAGGAGCCTGTCGATCCCGTAGGCCACCGCCAATCCCGCGCCGGCGCCCACGACGTTCCAGGCCATGTCCGCCCACGAGGCCACGCCGGGGCCCCGCAGATCGTCGAGCTCCTTCGCCGCGCCCAGGGTCAGCGCGAAGCCGGCGCCGGCGAGCAGACGCGCCTCGCGGGAGTCGAAGAAGAGCGCGCTGCCGCCATAGCCCGCCGCGGCGAGCCCCGCGCTGAGGGCGAAGTGCTCTGCCTTGTCCTTGCCGAGCAGCGAGTCGTTCCCCTGCGCCAGCGCGGCCCCGCCGCAGAACACCGAACCCACCGCCAGCGAGAGGAACACGCGCATCCTCGCAACGCTGCGTCCGCAAGGGCGTGGATTCAAGCGCCGGATGGCTGCCCGGGCTTTCTGGCGTCCGGCGCCGCTCCCTGAGCCAGCGCCGCCAGCCGCGCGTCCTCCTGGCGGTGGTAGACGACCTGCCTCGGGAAGGGCGCGCTGATCCCCTCCTTGTCGAACGCCTCCTTCACCCGCGCGCGCAGCTCGCGCTCGATGCCCCAGTGCATCTGCGGCGGGACCTTGAGCACCAGGCGCACCTGGATGTCGGAGGGGTTCAGGCCGAGCACGCCGTCCGCCACCGGCTCCTCGAGGACCTCCTCCGGCTTCTCCTTCTGGTACGCCTCGCCGACCTCCTTGAGCACCGCCATCGCGCGGCGCACGTCGCCCTCGTAGGAGATGGGCACCTGCACCACCGCGCGGCACCAGCCCCGGTTGAAGTTGCCGACGCGATCGATGGTGCCGTTGGGGAGGTACCAGAGCTGCCCATTGAAGGTGCGCACCTGGGTGACGCGCAGGCCGATCTCCTCCACCACCCCGGTCACGTCGCCGAACTGCGCCACGTCCCCCACCGAGATGACGCCCTCCACGATGTGGAAGAACCCGCTGATGATGTCCTTCACCAGCGCCTGCGCCCCGAAGCCCACCGCGATGCCCAGGATGCCCGCGCCGGCCAGCACCGTGGTCACCGGCACCCCGAGCTGATCGAGCGCCATGATGATCGCCGCGCCCGAGACCGTCACCCGCGTGATGCTGCGCGACAGCGGCGCCAGCGTCTTGCCGCGCGGCCTGCGCTTGAGCGCCGTGGCCACCGTGCCCGCGAGCATCCGCGAGAGCACGTACCCGGAGAGGATGATGATCAGCGCGACCACCAGCCTCCCGCCCATTCCGTCGAGCTGCGCCTGCAGTTGCTCCCACATGGCCCGGCTTCTGCCATGCCGCGCGCTGGACGTTCCACCGCGAAAGGCCGTGCCCATCCGCTCGTAGCTGGCTACAGAGGCGCCCATGCACACGACCTCCCCTTTCCGCTTTGTGTCGCTGTTCACCGCCACCTGCGCGCTCGCCGTCTTCGCGGCCGGCTGCGCCACCCCCAAGGGCAGCGCCTCCGAAGGGACCTCCGCGGGGACCCACGGCGGGGCCCATGAAGGGATGCACGCGCCCGCGGCGCAGCAGCAGGACCTCCCGGTGGACGCCACCGCCAGCGCGGAGATGAAGGACGCGCAGGGAACCACGGTGGGGAACATCCAGCTCCGCCAGGCGCCCAACGGCGTGGTCCTCCGCATCGAGCTGCAGAACGTGACGCCGGGCGAGCGCGCCTTCCACATCCACGAGGTGGGTCAGTGCGAGCCGCCTTTCCAGACCGCGGGCGGCCACTTCAACCCGCTGCGCCACCAGCACGGCATCCACAACCCGGAGGGCAAGCACGCCGGTGACCTGCCCAACCTGCACGTGCCCGAGAGCGGGAACCTCACCGTGGAGGTCTTCACCGACTCGGTGAACCTCGGCAGCGGCGCCGGCTCGGTGTTCGATGCGGACGGCTCGTCGATCATCATCCACGAGGGCGTGGACGACTACCGCAGCGACCCCACGGGCAACGCCGGCGGCCGCTACGCCTGTGGCGTGATCAAGAAGGGCTAACCGCGCTTCGTTCGCAGGGCCAGCTCGGCCTCGACGATGCGGCGCTCCACCTTGAGCCGGCCGAAGTTGCTCATCAGGCCGCTCGCGGCGCCGCCGCCGAGGCCGCGCATCTGCACCCGCATGCTGTCCAGCGTGCGGTCCACCTGCTCCTTGCGGCGCGGCAGCTCGCCGTCGGAGCAGAAGGCGATGGCGAGCAGCGCGTCCACCTCGATGCGCCCCTCCAGCTCCTTCTCGATGACCCGGAATGAGAGCCGCTGCGGCGCCGGCGCGAACACCGCCTTCTTCGAGACCGCGCACACTGCCTTCGCCTCGGCGAGGAGGACCTCCCTCACCGGCGCGTCCCCGAACCTGCGCATGTGCGCGCAGAGCTGACCGAGCAGCAGGTCCTTCGCCACCCGCCCCGGCGGCGTGAGCAGCCGCGAGAGCCACGCGTCGATGCCGTCCCCACCCGCCTGCTCGACCACCTGGCGGAGCTGCGGGAGGAGCTCGGCGCGCAGGGCGGTGCGCACCTTCTCCAGCGGCCCGCGCTGCATGGCGGCGATCTGCAGCGCCTCCTCCATCGCGGCGATGAGCTGCTCCTTCGGGATGACGCCGCGCGGGTTGAAGTTGCGCTCGCGCCACTTGCCCTGCGCGGGCTCCGGCGCCATGGGGTAGGGGTTCTTGAAGCGGCCTGTTCCCTCGCGGGTGGGATCGAGCACGACCTGCCCGTGGTGCGCGCTGGAGTCCTCGAAGGAGTCGAGGTCGAGGGGGACGCCGGGGACGGTGCGCTCGTCCTCCTCGAAGAGCGGCCCGTCGACGTCGTCGTAGGTGAGCTGCTCCTCCGGGGCGAAGGGCTCGCTCTCGAAGACGCGGCCGAGCTGGGTGGGCTCGTCGTCGAACTCCTCCGTGTGGAGGGGATGGGGCGGGCTCTTCCTGGACATCGATCCGTGACATGTTCCTACGCAGCGATGGGCGTTGAAAAGGTGCGGGTGGACGAAGAGGCGCTGGCGGAGGGTTTTGCACCTTCCGATCGTCTGGCACGCGGCGCGTTCTTCACCCCGGCCCCCCTGGTGCAGACCGTGCTCGACCGGGCGTTGCGCTGGCTGCCGGCGGACGCGCACGGAGACCGGGAGCCGCTGAGCGTGGTGGATCCGTCGGCGGGTGGCGGCGCCTTCCTCGCCGGCGCGGCGGAGCGACTTCCCCACGCGCGGCTGTTCGGCCTGGAGCTGGAGGCGTCGTCGGCCGCGGCGTCTGCGGCGCGGGTGACGGGTGCCCGGGTGATGCAGGGCGATGCGCTGCGGGACGGCTGGCCGAGGCTGTGCGCCGCCTTGCCGGACGACGGGGTGGAGCTGTGGGTGGGGAACCCGCCGTACAACGGGACCTCGAGCGTGCTGCGGGACGAGGCGGCCTACAGGTCCTTGCGCGCGCTGATGCCCGAGGCGCTCCCCGCCGGCACGAGCCTCCGCGACGACTACGCCTTCTTCCTCCTGCGCGCCACCGAGAGGCTGTCACACCGCGCGGGCGTGCTGGCGTTCGTCACCAGCGCCACCCTGCTCGACGCGTACCTCTATGCCCCGCTGAGGGCCGCGCTGCTCCGGAGACTGCGGCTGCGGGAAGTGCTCGAGCTCGGCGACGGCGTCTTCCGCGGCACCCGCGTGCGCACCTGCGTCACCGTGTGGACGAGCCCATCACTTCTGGAGACGCCCGGACCCGTGCGTTACCAGGCGCGCGCGGCGAAGGGTCCCTTCGCGCCGGATCAGCTCGGGGCCGAGGAGGTGTTCGAGCCGTCCTTGCCGGACCATCTCCTGCGTCCTGTTCCCGAGGCCGCGCGCGCGCTCGACGAGAGGTGGCGTTCCGCCGGCGAGCCGCTGACGTCGCTGATCCCCATCCACAGTCCCGGCCTCAAGACCCGGTTCGACGAGCTGCTGGTGGACGCGGCGGCCGAGGTGCTGCTCGCGCGGGTGGATGCCTTTCTTCGCTGCCCCATCGAGACGGGGGCGCTGCAGTCCTTCGCGCAGTCCTTCGACATCCCGCCGCGTGCGTTCGGAAAGCTCCTCGCGCTGAAGGCCTCGGTGGGCGTGGTGGAGGCCGGCGCGGATCCGTCATGCGTCCGTCCCTTCTGGCGTTACGCGGGGGCGCGTCATCGGGGCGTGATCCCGGAGGGTGCGCGTGCGTGGTGCTACCTCGACCGCCGGCTGATCCCGCGGGGAGACCACCGCTTCCGCGGCGAGTGGGACCCACACGCCGGAGACGTGAAGCTCGTCTTCAACACGCGCGAGCTGCCCCTGTCCGCTGCGCTGCTCGAGGCCGAAGGTTGCGTGCACGATCACCGGCATGCCCGCTTCGCGCCGTTGTACGTCCCGCGCGCGCTGAGGGACCTCGGGCTCCGGGCGGCGCGGCAGGGCGTGCCGCGGGAGGCGCTGGGCGAGGACGTGCCCAACCTCTCGCCGCGCGCGCTGAAGGTGGCGAGGACGATGCCGGGCGGCCCGTTGGCCTTCTTCCGCACGCTCTGCCAGTTCATCAACTCGCACGAGGTCCAGCAGGTCTGGGCGCCTGCGTATGGAGCGTGCCGGGATCTGCCGGTGCCGCTCCCGCTGCCCGCCCCGCGGGGGGACGGGCAGTGAACGGCCGGGGTCACTTCGCCGCGAGGATCTCCTGAACGATCGCGGTGGAGGATCCGCGATGCGCCGCCTCTTCCGCGAAGCGCCTCGCCTCCTCGCGCTCGCCGAGCTTCCAGTGCGCCTCGGCGATGTTCGAGAGGATGGAGTGCGACATCGTCGCGTCCTGGGCGAGGCCGGTCGAGAGGTTGAGCTTCGACTCGTTCGTCGTGAAGGCCTGGTGGAACCAGGCGAGCGCCTCGCGTGTCTTTCCCTGCGCGTCGAGCGCCGCACCGTGGAGGTTCATCAACCGGGCTCGTCCCACCGGTTCGTTCGCCTTCTCCAGGCCCTGGACTGTGCGCACGATGGCCGCCTCGGGGTCGTCCTGCTCCAGCCAGGCGAGCCGCGCGTCGTAGAACAGGGTCTGCCCGTCGTTCGGCGCATCCGTCAGCGCCGCATCGGCCACCTTGCGCGCCTCCTTCAGCCGCCCCTCCTTCATCAGCGTCCAACCGAACTTCAGTCGGGCGAGGCCCGCGAGCCGGAGGACCTCGTCCCGCTTGCCGTCCTCATACGGGACGGCTTCGAGGGCGCGCGCGAACTCCGGCACGAGCGGCTCGCCGCGGATCAGGGCCTGGTGAAGGAGGTCCAGCGCGAACTGCGCATCGTCCGGAGACTGGGCCGCCCGAGCCGGCAGCACGTCGAACAGCTTCGGCAGCACCTCGCGCGCGCTCCACACCGGCCAGGCGACATCGAAGAAGTGCTGCCACCCGGTGCGCGAGCTCTCCCGCGGAACGTCGCTGGGCCATTCGCTCGACTCCGCCATCCGGTAGGCCGTCCACAGGCGGAGCGTCTGGGAATCGTCGTCCGGATAGCGGCCCTCGACCTCGAACTTGCGCGCCTTCACCGCCTTGGCGCGGACCTCCTCGTCGGGCGTCCAGCCGGAACGAACGAGCGCGAACTGCAACGGCCGGTGCCTTCCCATGCGCTCGTATGCGGCAATCAAGTCGTCCTTCAACAGGACGATGCGCGCGTCACCCAGCTCCTCCAGGGGCCGCAGCGGCACCTCGAGGGAATGGCTCACGGTGGCGAGAACCTGCCTCAGGTACTCGACCGATGCGTCCTCGTCCACCCGGCCGAGCGCGCGCCTCGCGCGGAGGGCATGGGCCGGATGTTCGCCGTCAGCCAACGCCACCAGTCGCTCCCGCGCCCTGGGATCGCGCCGTTTCGCGAGCTCCTCCAGCCCGAGGAAGTTGGAGTCGAGATCGCGATCCGCCGCGGCGAGCAGCGCCACCGACACGACCTCTGGAGCCGCATCGATCACCTTCAGGGCAATGCGGTAGGCGGCGTCCACGTCCTGCTCGACGAGGAGGTCCATCACCGCGGTGCGAAAGGCTTCGTCCCTGGTGGCTCTCGAGATCCAGGCGTCGACCGAGGAGCGCCATCCGGTGCCGGTGAGCGTCTCGAGGAGCGACTTCGGAGGGGGCGCCGAATCACCCCCGCGGATGTTGGCCGCTTCGCCACCGCCTGGAACAACGGTGACAATCTCCAGCCCCCGGCTCGTCGAGTGCCCCAGGAGCAGGTCCCTCGACGCCGTCCGCCCGGTGAACTTCGCCGCGACCTCGCGAAGCAGCGCTCGGCCTACCCGCTCCAGGACCTGCGCCGTTGCCCGCTGTCGTTCGAAGGCGATCACTGCCCGCTGCTGCTGCGCTGCCGCAGACGCGTCGGGATCCTCTTCGGGCTCCGCGCTCTCGAAGAGCCGAAGCTTCTCCGGCTCCACGGGCTCGAAGCAGGGCGCGCTCAGGGGTGGCCGCATCCGCGCCGTCACGAGGTCGGGGGACTGCCACCGGAGGACCACCCCACCCAATGGCGCGCTGCCCTCCGTGAGCTGCACGCCCTGCGCGATGGCCGCGTCGACGCGCTCGAAGAGCCACTCACGGACCCGGGGAATCGTCCCTTCGATCTCCGCCTCGATCGCCCCGAGGTCGAACGCGAGCGGCTCCAGGTCCAACGAGCGCTTCCACTCGACCAGAGAAGCCCCGGCCCCGGTCAGCGCCAGCGCGCACGGGTAGGGCATGTTTCCGTCCGGCCCAAGCACGGTGAGCTTTCGGGCCTGGGCCGCCCCGATCACCGTGATCCTTCCCTCGGAGAAGAACGCCAGCCCCGGGGACTCGACCCACACCAGCTCCGACCCGCAGCGAACCCTGACGGTGCAACGGAGGTCGTCGTCCCCTTCGACGATCCAGACGTGCTGCGCGTGCTCGATCGCTGCGAGTCCCTGTCGGGCGTGCAGCACCCTGAAGTCTCCCTCCCAACGTCGCACCGCAGCCGGCTGCTCGGGCGAGCTCACGTCGACGAGCAGGAGCTCATCCATCGTTGAAATGAGCAAGCGCGTCTCGGAGACGAACCCGAGCCCGACGATGGACGGCTTCTCGCCGGAACCGCGCAGACACCCCAGCCACTGAAGGCCGCTGGAGGCCACGCGGAAGAGGTGAAGCACATCCGAGGCGGAACAGGCGAGCAGTTCGCCCTGGACCGCCAGCAGGCAGCGGCCCGAAGACGGAAGCGTTGCCGTCGCGAGCTGAACGCCCTGGTCATCCACGAGCGTGAGCTTGTCCTGCTGCGCGATGACGACGCCTTCTGGCGTCTCCACCATGGCGTGGATCGCGGCAGGCCAGGTTGCGAGCAGCTTCGGATCCGCGTCCGGCGTGGCCAGCTCGACCAGCCGCCTGTCCCCGTCAGCGGCCCACCAGGTGGTCTTCCGGCGGAGCCCCACCTCGAAGCGGGACTCCGTCGCCTCCGGCAGCTCCTGGAGCTTCGCGCCGAGGATCCCGGCAGGGTCCTGGAGCGGCAGCTCCTTGGCGCTGTCGAGGTCGAGGACGGATGGAGGCAGCTTGCCGCACGCCTCGCGACTGGCCTCGAGCGCCAACTTGAAGGGGGTCGGGTTCTTGGGAGGCGCGCGAGGTGGCTCGCTGTGGCGCTCCAGGACCCCCTTGCGGTCGAAGAAGGCCTCGAGCGCGTTCATCACGTCCCAGACTTCGGGCCCGCCCTGCTCCTCCCGGGTGTGGCCGTTCTTGAATTGGACGTCGAACGCCTCTCCCTTGAAGCGCACCAGCAGCTCGCGGGCCTCGTCCGTCGTGCGTGCGTACTCGATCGCCTCGTGCGTCCAACTCCGGATCGCTGGAGGTCCGTCGTCGTCGGCCGCTTCTCCCTCCGGATAGAAGAGCGTGAGCTGATCTCCAGCGAGCGATGCCTCGGGGTACACGCTGCCGTACCCGTGCTCCTTCCGGCGCTCCGCCACAGGCCACAACGGTCCGCCGCGCTCATGGCAGAAGGCAACGAGCCCGGCCGTCTCGTCATCGTCCGTGGCGACGAACACGCCGACGAGGTTCTCGAACTTGTCCGCGAGGTGCCGCGTGGCCAGCTCGAGCGCGGTTGCTGCCAGGGCGTCGTAGAGCTGTCGCCAGCAGGCCTCGTACGAGGCGTGCTTCGTGGGTTCGGCGAAGCAGATGCCGCCCTTCGGCTTCCAACCCGAAACCGGGGGCAGGGTGACATCACCGCGGGCAACGGAGTCCAGGAGGTCCAGCCAGGGCGCCAGCGGGACGTACCCGATGGGCGACGAGTTCTCCCCGGCAACCAGGTGCGAGCTCCATTCGAGCCCCAGCCACACCCCGAGCTGCATCCGGTCCTGCGTGGGGCCAATGACGATCGTGCGAAGCTCGGTGGCATCAAACCCATCCTCGAGGTGCGCCTCGATGACGGCTTTGAAGGACTCGGGCCACGTCCTGGCGAATTCCGGAAGCTGGCTGCTGTGGAGCGGATGGTCGTGCATTCCGCGCACCTGAGCAGTTCGCTCGCGACGAAGTCACGAGAAAACTCACCGGAGCAAGGGCGGCACAACCGCGGAGGCCTCTGGAAACTTCATTCGCGCCACCTGGTTCGAGGCGCCCCGTCCGAAGCCCCTCGCACGGCGTTCATGCCCGAGCTTCCGCACGCGCACCGGCTTCTGTATGCACCCGCCATGACGTCCTGGTCATGGGCCGAGTTGCTCGCGAACGTCGTGGTCCGGAACATCGCCGCCTCGTTTCTGGTGGTCCTCCTCCTCCTCGTGGCGAGGACGCTGGTGGTGCGCTCCATCGCGCGCCGCACGGATCAACGCGCGGAGCTGGTGCGCCGGTGGATCGTCGACTCGCGCAACGTGATGCTGGTGCTGATCGGCTTCGGGCTCGTCCTCATCTGGGGCCCGGAGCTGCGTGCGTTCGCGCTCTCCCTGGCCGCGTTCGCGGTGGCGATGGTGATCGCCTCCAAGGAGCTCATCACCAACCTGACCGGCGCCATCTACCGCGCGACCGGACGGACCTTCAGCATCGGCGACCGCATCGAGGTGGGGAGCGTCCGCGGCGACGTCGTGGACCAGAGCCTGATGAGCACCACCCTGCTGGAGGTGGGGCCGGGGCACACCAGCCACCG
>CAZCWA010000156.1:0-10270 GCA_964502265.1 uncultured Myxococcaceae bacterium
GCTCGCCCAGGGCGGAGGGCAGACCAGCCGCGTGGACTCCACCCGCATCGCCGCCGTGCGCGGTGGCAGCACCCTCGAGGGGTGTGCGGCCGCCTCGGACGCCTTCTTCCCCTTCCGCGACGGGCTCGACGAGCTGGCGAAGGCGGGCGCCCGGTGTGTGGTGCAGCCCGGCGGCTCGGTGAGGGACGCCGAGGTGATCGCCGCCGCCGACGAACACGGGATCGCGATGGTGTTCACAGGCGTGCGACACTTCCGCCACTGAGCGGAGGCAGGGCATGCGGATCGTCTGTGAGAAGTGCGCGGCGGCATACGCGATCGACGATCGGCTGATCACACCCCGCGGCATCCGGGCCCAGTGCCCGCGGTGCCGCCACCAGCACCTCCTCACCACCGCCATGGCCGTTGCCGCGGCAGAGGCCCAGGCCGAGCCTGTGGGCCAGGCCGCCCCGGCTGCGCCCGTGATGTTGGCGCGCTTGTCCCTGAAGACGGGCGAGGCCCGGCGGATCACGCCCGTCGCCGTGGAGCGGGTCCCCGAGGAGGCGTTCGCTCCGGACGACCGGCTCCCCGCGCCCCCGCTGGATGAGGCGCTCGCACCGCCGCGCATGTCGCCGCTGGCGGACGCGCCCCTTCCGCCCCCCGCGCGTGCGCCTGCGGAAGAGTCACCGGGGGCACCCGAGGCCATCAGCGCGGCGCCGGAGCGCGTGGAGCCGGCGCGGTGTGGGCACTGCGGCCTGGTGCTCGAAGACGCCTTCGACGCGGCGATCGGCGCCTGTGATGCGTGCAGGGCGCGGCAGAGCGATCCCGAGGTCTCGTCCGTTCCCCGCCCCGATGCCGGGACCGTCGATCCCGCCGAAGCCGGCAACGATGTGAGCCGCACGGGCGGAGGCGCTCCGCCGGGAGGGGCGGCCGCGAACCGGGCGGTGGATCGGCGCGTGGTGATCGCAGCGGCGGTGGCGCTCTCGCTGCTGGCCCTCGCGGGGGTCGGCGGGCTGGTGATCCAACGGCCGAGCGCGGAGCCGCTCGAGCTGACCATCGCTTCGGATCAGCCGATGCGCGTGTCCCGCGATGCGATCGGCCCCACGCTCGCCGAGGCCCAGCGGCTGCTCATGCAGGACGATGGGCCTGCGTACGCGGGGGCCGCGCTCCGATTCGAGGCGGTGCTGAGGGAGCGCCCGCGCGACGAGGGGGCGATGGCCGGATGGGTGACGGCGCTGGCGCTCGGGCAGGGGACGCGGCTGCCGGAGGCGCAGCGGCTGGAGGTCACCCGCAGGCTCGAAGAGGTCTCGAAGCGGGAGGGCCCCACGCCCGAGCTGATGCTCGCCCGCGCGCACCTGCTGCTCACCCGGCCGCGCGCCAACGGCCACCAGGACGAGGCGCGGCGGCTGGCGGGCGAGGCGCTCGCGCTGGCGAAGGACGCGCACACGCGTGCCTGGGCCCACTTCGCGCTGGGGCGTGCGGCGCAGGTGACCTCGGCGGCGCTTGCCGAGCGGAGCTTCGACGCCGCGCTGGCGGCCGATCCGTCCTTTGCGGCCGCGGTCACCGCGCGGGCGGCGGCGAGGCTCCGCGCGCACGATGTGGCAGGCGCGCTGGCCGACCTCGACGAGCGGCTCGCGCAAGCACCGGAGAACGGTCGCGCCAGGCTCGCGAAGGCCCGCCTCCTCGCGACGTCGGGACGTCAGGACGAGGCCCGGACGGGCCTGGTGGACGCGGCGGAGAGATACCCCGGCGACACCCGCTATCCGCTCGCGCTCGCGGTGCTCGGTTACCAGCACGGAGCTTCGGCGCAGGCGCGGACCGAGGCGCTGCAGTGGCTGCGCGAGAAGGTGGCGGCGAAGGGCGCGCAGCCCACCGGCGAGGGCCGGACGCTGCGGCTGCATCTCGGGCTGGCGGAACGGACGGTGGGGGATCCGGCGGTGGCGCTGCAGCTCGGCCTGGGGCTCGTCGAGGAGGACCCGGCCGATCCCGCTGCCCGGCTGCTGGTGCTCGTGGCCGCGCTCGAGCGGAGCGAGGCTCAGGCGGCGGCGGCGGCCTTCGACGCGGTCCAGCCGCGGCTCGACGATCCGGCGCTGGCGAAGCTGCTGGAGGGGCGCGTGCGGCTGCTCGAAGGCCGGGCACGGGAGGCGGAGGCGGCGCTCGTTCAAAGCGTGGAGCTCGATCCGCGGCGGACGGATGCGCGGATCTGGGCCGGCATCGCGGCGCTGGCCGGAGGGCGCCGTGCGGAGGCGGTGGCGCACTTGCAGTCGGCGGCGCTGGCCGATCCGCTGCGCGCGCCGCCCGGCCTCGATGATCCGTTTCTGTTCCTCGCGCCGTGGGAGCTGCTGCGCGGCGCGGCGCTGGATCGGCAGGCGCTGGCGCAGGGGCGCGACGATCTGCTCCCCCATCTTCACGAGGCAGTGCTCCGGTACCACCTGGGCGATGTGGCGGCCGCGTCCCGAAGCGCAGGGCGGGTGGTGGCGATCGATCCCGGCAACGGGCTGGCGCAGGCGTGGCGGACGCTCGCAGCGCTGCAGCTCGGTGACCGGAGGGCGGCGCGGCAGGGGGCGGAGGCGGCGCGGGCACACGGGCGGACACTGGGGATGGCGCAGCTCGCGCGGGGGCTGGTGGCGGCCCGTGAAGGTCGTGCGGTGGATGCGCGCAGGGCCCTGACCGAGGCGGTCGTCAGCGACCGCAACCTGCTGGGCGCCGAGGTGGCGCTGGCGAGGCTGGAGTTGGAAGGCGGAGATCGCGGGGGCGCGAAGGCCCGTGCGCTGCGCGTGTTGAGGGCGGATCCGGAGGTCGAGGCCGCGCGCCGCGTGCTGCTCGACGTCGAGGCCTCTGCGCCCACTGTCGGAGCGAATCGATGAGAGTGATGGTGTTGGGCAGCGGCGGGCGCGAACACGCGCTCACCTGGCGGATCGCGCAGAGCCCCGGGGTGGCGGCGGTGTTCTGCGCCCCCGGCAATCCGGGCACGGCGATGGTGGAGAAGGCGCAGAACCTCCTGCTCGAGGCGGACAACCCGCCCCGCGTGGTGGAGGCGGCGAGGGCGCACGCGATCGATCTCGTGGTGGTGGGCCCGGAGGCGCCGCTGGTGGCCGGCGTGGCGGACGCGCTGAGCGAGGCGGGGATCCCCGTCTTCGGTCCGGTCGCCGCCGCGGCGCGCATCGAAGGGTCGAAGGCGTACGCGAAGGAGATCATGGACGCGGCCGGCGTGCCCACCGCGTCGTTCGACGTCTTCGAAGACGCGGAGGCGGCGGAGGCGCGCGCGCGTGAGCTCGGCCGGGTGGTGATCAAGGCGGACGGGCTGGCGGCCGGGAAGGGCGTGGTCGTCGCGCAGTCCCCGGACGAGGCGGCCGCGGCGGTGCGGGAGCTCTCGCGGACGGCGGCGGGCCGGCGGCTGGTGCTGGAGGAGCTGCTGGTGGGGGAGGAGGTCTCGGTGATCGCGCTCTGCGACGGCGAGCGCTACCGGCTTCTTCCGGCCGCGCGGGATCACAAGCGGGTGGGGGACGGCGACACGGGGCCCAACACCGGCGGCATGGGCGCGTATGCACCGGCCGCCTACGTCAGCGATGACGACCTCGAGGCGCTGGGCCGGCAGGTGATCGAGCCGACGCTGCGGGAGCTGGCCAGGCGCGGGACTGTTTTCCGCGGCGCGCTGTATGCGGGGGTGATGCTCACCTCGCAGGGCCCGAAGGTGCTCGAGTTCAACGCGCGTTTCGGCGATCCGGAGACGCAGCCCCTGATGATGCTGCTCGACGAGGACCTGGTGCCGCTGCTGCTGGACTGTGCGCGCGGGCAGCTTCCCTCGAGCGGCCTGGTCCGTTCACGGGGCGTGGCGGTGGGCGTCGTGCTCGCCTCGCACGGATACCCGCAGTCGCCGAGGACGGGCGATGTGATCACCGGGCTGGATGACGTTGCCCCGGACGTGCAGGTGTTCCATGCGGGGACCTGGCGCGCGCCCGCGCCGGCCGACGACGACGAGCTGACCGAGGCGGCGCTGTTGACCTCGGGCGGGCGGGTGCTGGCGGTGTGCGCGCGCAGGGACACGCTGGAGGCGGCGCGGGAGGCGGTCTACGCCGCCATCTCCGAGGTGCGGTTCTCGGGCATGCACTACCGCCGCGACATCGCGCGGGGGCGCTGAGCCGAAAGTCGTGCCCATCCTCCTCCGCTACGTCCTCAAGGAGCTGCTCTTCCCGCTGGTCGGGTGGCTGCTGTTCCTCTTCCTCCTCCTGTTCGTGATGCAGTTCCTGCGCGCGACGGAGGTGCTGCTGGGCTCGGCGGTGACGGCGGGGGACCTGGGCGCGCTGCTCGTCTACATGGGGCCGCACTTCGTGGTGATGGCGCTGCCGGTGGCGTTCCTGCTGGCGATCCTGCTGGGGCTCGGGCGCCTCGGCGAGGACCGGGAGATCACCGCCATGGCCGCGCTCGGCATCGGCCCGGTGCAGGTGACGGTGGTGCCGGTGATCTTCGCTCTCGGCCTGGGCGCGCTGATGTGGACGCTGACCGCCACCGCGCAGCCGTACGGGCTCACCGCGGTCCGCGGGCTCATCAACGAGGTGATCAAGAAGAACATCGTCGGCGACGTGAAGCCGGGCGTCTTCTACGAGGACCTCAGCCGGCTCACCGTCTACGCGGAGCAGGTGGACGCGGAGGGCGGGCGCTGGGGCAACGTGCTCATCCACGACGACCGCGAGCCCCAGTCCCCCCTGCTGGTGCTGGCGCGCGAGGGCCGGGTCAACCCCTCCGGTCAGGGCGAGGCGCTGAAGCTGGCGCTGTCCGAAGGAGACGTGCACAGGGCCCAGCGCGCGGATCGGGACTACGCGATCGTCGGGTTCGGGTCGGCGGAGATCAACGTGGGGGTCGAGGACCGGCTCGTGCGCAAGAACCGGTTCCGCTCGCCGCGCGAGGAGCTGACGCCGATGGAGCTGCGCGAGGCGGCGCGCATCGAAGTCGCGGAGGGCAGGGCGCCGGAGCCGTTCCTGATGGCCTTCTGGAGCCGCGTGGCCAGCGCCCTGACGCCGATCGCGTTCGCGCTGCTGGGGACGCCGCTGGCGCTGTCGAGCGGAGGTCCGCGCGGCGGGGGGCGTGCGCGGGGGCTGCTGCTCACGCTGATGGGGTACGTGGGCTTCTACGTGCTCAGCCGCGCCTTCGAGAACATGGGCGCGCAGGGCCGGCTGCCCGTCATCGCGGCCGCCTTCCTGCCCGCGGTGATCGTCTCGGCGGTGGGGGCGTTCGGTCTGTGGCGGGTGATGCGCGCGGGGACGTCGCGGTGAGGACGCTCTTCCGCTACGTGTCGAAGACGTACCTCGGGCTCTTCGCGACGATCTTCGCCGCCATCCTCGCCATCTTCCTCGTCACCGACTTCGTCGATCGCGCCAAGGCGTACACCGGTCCCAACTGGGTGATCGACGTGCTCGAGCTGTACGCGTGGAAGGCGGTGCTGGTCGCGCAGCAGCTCGCCCCGGCCGCGCTCCTGCTCGGGGCGGGGGCGGCGATCAGCGTCATCCGCAAGCGGGGCGAGCTCACCGCGATCGACGCGCTCGCGTTCGGTCCGCGCGCGGTCTACCTCCCCATCGCGCTGTGGGCGGCGCTGCTCTGCGGCGTCTTCGTGATCTTCGAAGAGGTGGCGGTGGTGAAGGCCGGGCCCCGCGTGGACGAGATCACCACCACCCGCTTCAACCGCTGGGGCGACTGGCGCTTCTACTTCCAGCCCAAGCAGTGGTTCCGGCTCGGGGACCGGATCTTCTACCTGCGCGCCGGCGACGCGGAGCGGGGCTTCGAAGACGTCACCGTGCTCCGGCTCACGCCGCAGTTCGAGCTGGTGCAGCGCATCGACGCCGAGCGGATGCACCACGTGGAGGGCACCCGCTGGCGCCTGGTGGGGGCCTCCGACCGGAGCTTCGGGCCCGGCGACAACTCGACGCTGCGCACCGAGGCGGAGGCGATCTACGACCTCGGCGCCGCGGGCAACGCGTTCCGGATCCGGAAGGGGCGCCCCGAGCAGATGCGCCTGAACGTGCTCCGCGAGCAGATCGTCGCCCGCGCGGAGGTGGGATTGCCCACCCAGCAGTTCCGCCTCGCGATGCACAACCGCTTCGCCTATCCGCTCGCCGGCTTCCCCGCCTCGATGCTGGCGGTGGGGCTCGCGCTTCGCCGAGAACGCAAAGGCCACCTGACGACCGCGCTGCTGGAGGGCCTGGCGGTCGCCATGGGCCTGTGGGGCGTGATGGTGGTGTGCAAGACGCTGGTGCTCTCGGAGCGGATGAGCCCGGTGCTGGCGGCGTGGATGCCGTTCGGGCTGCTGTTCGCCGCCGCGCTGCTGGTCTTCTTCGGCAACGACGCGCGGTTCCAGCGGCGCTCAGGCGCCGCCCTTTCGCGCACCGCCTAGAAGGTACGGAGCTCCATTCGTGGGCCGGTGATTCAGCGCCGGCCGGCGAGCACGCGGCGGTAGACCTCCAGCGTCTGACGGGCGCAGTTGTCCCAGGAGAAGCGCGAGGCCCGCTCGAGGCCCCACTGCGAGCGCTCGTCGCGCAGCCGCGGATCGTGAAGGAAGCGGAGGATCGCGTCGCGCAGCGCGGTGGCATCACCCGGCGAGAAGAACAGCGCGGCGGGTCCGCACACCTCCTCGAGCGAGGAGCCGCTGGCGGCCACCACGGGCGTCCCGCAGGCCATTGCCTCCAGCGCGGGCAGTCCGAAGCCTTCGTAGACGGAGGGAAAGGCGAGCACCGACGCCGCTGCGTACAGGCGCGGCAGGTCCTCCTCCGGCACCGTTCCCAGATCCCGCGTGGTCGAAGGAAAGCCGAGCGTCTTCGCCGCACCCTCGCCGGCCAGCAGCACGACGGGGGCCCCCAGCGCGTCGGCCACCTGCGCGAGCGTGCGCAGCCCCTTGTGCGGCTTCTCGTTGCCCACCGCGAGCACGAACCGCGCGGGCAACGAGAGCCGCTCGCGCAGCGCGTTCAGGTCGCTCGACGGGAGTGGACGGAAGCGCGCATCGACTCCGTTCGAGATGACCTGGAATCGCTCGGGCGGGAGCGAGAGAAAGCGCGCAAGCTCTGCACGCGAGAAGTCGCTCACGGTGACCAGTGCGTTGCTGCGCGCGGCACGCGGCCCCACCACCACGCGGTAGTACGCCCGCTGTGCGGCGCCGTAGTGCTGCGGCAGCGCGAGGTGATTGGCGTCATGAAGGGTGGCCACCAGCCGCCCCGGCCAGAGCCCCGGCAGCGAGAAGCTGGTGGCGTGGAAGAGCGAGGGCCGCACCCGGAGGAGGTCGAGTGCGAGGGTCGGCTGCTCGAGCGGGTGGAGGAAGGGGACGCGGGCGCGGTGCAGGCGCAGCGAAGAGGGCGGCTGCAACGCGCCGAACTCGGCCGGGGAGGCGAGCCCTCCCGGCGGCACCAGGGCCTCGAAGGTCCACGAAGGCTCGAGCGCGGGAAGTCTGCGCGCAAGCTCCAGCGCGTACCGCGCGATGCCGTGCAGCGAGCCCTGCACCATCCTCAGGTCGAGCAGGATCCGGGGCTGCGCCATGCGGCACGGTTACCACGGAACCTCGTGCTATAGCCCGCGCGCGATGCGGGTGGCGCTGGTGCACGACTGGCTGGTCTCGAACCGCGGCGGCGAGAAGGTGCTCGAGGTCCTTTGCGAGCTGTTCCCCGAAGCGGACGTGTTCACGCTCTTCCACCGCCCGGGATCGGTGCCATCGCGGATCGAGCGGCACCGGATCGTCACCTCGTTCCTGCAGCGGGTGCCCGGCGCCATCGATCGCCACCGCCAGTTCCTCCCGCTCTTCCCCACCGCGATCGAGGCCTTCGATCTGCGCGGCTATGACCTCGTGCTCTCGTCGAGCCACTGCGTGGCCAAGGGCGTGCGGATTCCTCCGGGCGCGCGCCACCTCTCCTACGTGCACGCGCCCATGCGCTACATGTGGGATCTCTACGACGACTACTTCGGCCCCGGACGCGCCGGCGTGCCCACGCGGATCGCGGCGAGGCTCCTGCGACCGGGTCTGCGTGCGTGGGACGTGGGGACCTCGCGCAGCGTCGACCGCTTTGTCGCCAACAGCCACAACATCTCGAAGAAGATCGCGCGCTTCTACGGGCGTGAGGCGGAGGTGGTGCACCCGCCGGTGGAGCTGGAGCGCTTCACCCGGGAGGGGGTGGAGGATGGAGGGAAGGGCGGCTACTTCCTGTGGATGGGCGCGCTCGCCCCGTACAAGCGCGCGGACATCGCCATCGAGGCCTTTCGTCGCTTCGGCGCGCCCCTGTGGATCGGCGGAGGCGGACAGGAGGCGGCAAAGCTGGCGAAGGGGCTGCCCCCGAACGTGAAGTGGCTGGGGCCCGTGCCGGACGAGGAGCTCTACGCGCTCTACCGCGGTGCGCGCGCGCTGATCTTCCCCGGCGAGGAGGACTTCGGGATCACCCCACTGGAGATCCAGGCCGCCGGTCGCCCGGTGATTGCGCTCGGCCGCGGCGGTGTGCTGGAGACGGTGACCGACCGCACGGGGCTCTTCTTCGCCGAGCAGACCGCGGAGTCGCTCCTCGAGGCGCTGCAAAGGTTCGATGCCTTCGAGGCCGCGACGTTCTCCCCCCTCGAGGCGCGGAAGAACGCGCTCCGGTTCTCGAGAGGAGCGTTTCTCGATGCGATGCGCGCGCAGGTGGACGCGGTGATGCGCGGCGCCTGACCGCGCTACCAGTAGCCCGGGGGATCGCTGGCGGGGAAGGACTCCATCGAGGCCTCGGCCACGAGGTCCCGGCGCCCGTCCGGGCCGATGGTCTCGCCCGGCTTGATGTCCCATTGCCGGCGGCGCCGCGCGCGACTTCTTCCGGAGCCCACCGCGCCTTCGGACTGCCGCCGACGCACGCTGCGGAGAAGGAGCGCCGCGCCGATGCCGAGAACCAAGCCGGTCACGCCGAATCCGACCGCCCTGCCGAACGCTCGCGAGTGCATGGAGAGGAGCCTAAGCACGCGCCTCCCAACTGGCCGCCGGTGCACGCCCGCCGGGCCGGTCCTAGATTCAGAAGCGAATGGTCCGAACGCTCGATGGCGCGCTGGAGTTCGTGCGCACGCACGGCCTCGTCACCGAGGTCCCCGCGCACGGCGTCCCGTCCCTGCACGCGGCGGTGGGCGACCCGACCAAGGCGAACCTCCTCTTCCGGCTGGGCAAGGCGCTCCGGGCCTCTCCCGAGGTCGTGGCGCTGCGGCTGTGGGAGGGGAAGATGACCTTCGTCGCCCAGCGGTTGTGGCCCGAGGTCTACCGCGTGGTGATGGAGCCTTCGCGCCGGCGCAGCGCGCTGGCCGGGCTCTCGGGGGATGCACGCGCGATGCTCGAAGGGATCGAACGCGAGGGTGAGGTCCGGCTCGCCCAGCACGCGTTCGCGAAGGAGCGCGAGACGCTGGAGACGCGCCTGCTGGTCCAGGCCTCGGACGTCCACGATGAAGACGAAGGCCGCTGGCTCTCGCTTCTTCGCTCCTGGCGACGGTGGGCGCCGGATGGGGTGAAGGCGCTGGCCGCGGAGCTCTCCTTCGAGGACGCCTTGCGCGCGCTCTCCTCTCCAGAAGGCCTCGGACCCACCGGTCCCTGGCTTCCCTCGGTGGCCCTCTGACATCGGTGTCCTGTGGGACACGTTTGTCAGCCTTCCTGACATCCCCGCGCCTGGACATGCATCCACGACCCGGCGTGACGCACCTGTCATAGCTGCCCGGCAGCCCCTTTTCGCCGCAAGCCCCTGTATTTGCAGACGAATTCCTGCTAATGCGCGCGCCGGCAGCTCGCTGGGTGAGGGCGGCCATCCGGCGGCAACCCGAGGCAGCAGGGCGCGACAATTGCAGCGGCGCCGGCGCCGACAGGTAGCGGACGGCAGCGCCGCAGCAGAGGGAGAGGGATGTTCAACCGGTTCCAGCGATTCTGGACCTCGATCAAGGTCGTGACCGACCTCGTGGTGTTGGTCGCAGCGTTCCTGCTCGCGTACGTGGTCCGGTTCCACGCGCCGTTCTGGGTCCCCGAGCACAACCCGCCCTGGCAGGAGCACGCGGTGACGCTGGGGATGATCCTCGTGGTCTTCCCGCTCGTGTTCCACCAGGCGCGGCTCTACGCCACCAACCGGGTCCGCTCTCACGTGGGCGAGGTCTTCGAGATCTTCAAGGCCAGCGTGCTGGCGATGCTGATCCTCGTCGCGCTGAGCTTCTTCTTCCGCGAGCGCTACTCCCGGCTCACGCTGGTGGTGTTCCTGCTGGTGGAGTTCGTGCTCGTCACCGGCGTGCGCCTCGCCATGCGCGAGGTCCTGAACGCCGTGCGCCGCCG
>CAZCWA010000157.1:0-1946 GCA_964502265.1 uncultured Myxococcaceae bacterium
CGGTGGTGAAGAACATCCTCCGGCGCTCCTCGAGGGCGGAGGCCCTGGCCATGCTCGAGCAGGCCATGGGCTTCTCCACCGCCGAGGAGATCGAACGGTACGTGCGCGCGGAGATGGACCGGAGGTTCGCGGACCCGAGCGGGTAACGCCGCGGTGCGCTGGCCCGGCTTCCTCGCGCGCCATTGGCCGATGTGGAACGCGCCGGCGCGCCCTGGTCCCAGTTGGGAGACATGTCGCCGAGCTCCGCGATGTTGCGGAGCACCTCTACGTGAAGCCCGGCCGCGGTGAGCGCCTGGCGCATATCCCCCAGGGTGGCGAGGTACGGCGCACTCGCCGAGGCGCACAGCGGCTCGATGTCGGCGCCTGCTCCTCCGGCGTCAGGCCGTCCTTCGCCATCCAGTCGAAGCCGGGGAAGCACCCGCCCGGCTTGAGCAGGCGCGCGCACCCGGCGACGAACTTCCGCTTGTCGGGCATGTGGTAGCCGGACTCGAAGAGGTACACGTGGTCGAACGACGAGCTCGATGACGGAGCGCTCGATGTGCTCCGTGGCCTGGTGCGGGTCCATCCCGTTGCGGTACCAGCGTGGACAAGGGGAGCCTCCGAGGAGGTGGAAGGGACTGCGCAGAACGCCTGCTCGCCGGGGGCTGCCCGCATTCTGGGACCAGGGACCCAAGCCGGCACCGCGGGGTCAGACGCCAGGGAGCGCCGTGCTTTTCCTCGCGCCCGCGCTGAGGCAGAAGCGTGGCCATGATCCGAATCATCGCGCCGCTCGTCCTCGTGTTCACCGGCTGTATCACTCCCGGCAAGGCCACCCAGCCCACCGAACCGACCGGCAGGATTGAGCCGGCTGCGAGCGCCGATGTCTCAGAAGCGGTGCGCGCGGTGCGGCCGCAGTTCGCCGTCGTCGTGCCGGAAGGTTGGAGCGAGTCGACGCACCCGAAGGTGGCAGAGATGGTCGGGCCGAATGGCCTCGCGCTGACGAAGGCCCCCACCGACACGTCGCCCGGACTCTTCAAGCCCAGCATCGTCATCACCTTTGCCGGTGGGCCCGAGGCGCGGCTCACCGACGAGTCCGGGTGCGCTCAGGCCGCCGAGGAACTGGCGAAGATGGTGAAGGGTGCCGTGGAATCCGCCGGGTTCGTTCAGGTCAAGGCCGTGGGGCCGTCTTGCCAGGCCAACATCAGGGCCGAGGATGCGAACAGACGTGCGCGATTCACCGCGGTCGGTTCGCCGCAGGAGACCTTCGTCATCACCTGCAACTTCGACGCGCGTGACGGGACCGCCAGGACGGCGTGCGACGAGGTGGTGCAGAGCTTCGAGTTCCTCGCTTCCGCGAGCTGAGGCGCGCCACCACGGGCCACCTGGGAGCCCACAGGCCCATCCACAGGCGCCGCTACTAATGCAGCGCCCCGGGTCCGAGATGTCGCTACGCGGCCCACAGGGGCCCAGGCGCGAAAATCGCCTCGGAAAAAGGCCCATTTGGGCGCTGTCGCGCGGCGGCGGTCAGGCCGGCGCGGCATCGCCCTGTTCGAGCACCAGCGGCAGCTCCACGGTGAAGGTCGAGCCCTCGCCGCGGGCGCTCTGCACGCGGATGCGGCCGCCGTGGGCGTGAACGAACTGCTGCACGAGGTACAGCCCGAGCCCGAGCCCGCCGTAGTGGGCCAGCGGCACCGCGCGTTCGAAGCGGCCGAAGATGCGGTCCACGTCCTCCTGCGCGATGCCGATGCCGTGGTCGCGGACGGTGAACCGGGCCCAGCCGTCCTCGGCGCGCACGCTGACCTCCACCGGCTTGCCGGGCGCGTACTTGAGGGCGTTGGTCAGCAGGTTGTCCATCACCTGCTCCAGCCGCAGCCGGTCCCACGCGCCCTGCACCGGGCCCTCCGAGGTGAGCCGCAGCTCGGTGCCCACCCGCGCGGCCTCCTCGCGGAAGCGGTCCACCATCTCGG
>CAZCWA010000157.1:2046-10155 GCA_964502265.1 uncultured Myxococcaceae bacterium
CGCAGCTCGGTGCCCACCCGCGCGGCCTCCTCGCGGAAGCGGTCCACCATCTCGGCCGCGAGCTGCGCCAGGTCGAGCGGCTCGCGCTGGAGCTGCAGCCGCCCGCTCACGGTCCGTGAGACGTCGAGCAGGTGGTCCACGAGGCTCGTCAGCCGGTCCGTGGAGCGCAGGCTCTGGCGCAGCCGCCGCGCGGCCACGCTCTCCTCACCGCTCGCCTGCACCGCCGGCTCGCGCGCGAGGCTCTGCAGCCCGAGCCGCAGGGTGGTCAGCGGCGTGCGCAGCTCGTGCGCGGCGATGGAGAGGAACTCGTCGCGAAGCTGCACCGCCGCGCGCGCCTCGGCGTACAGCCGCGCGTTGTCGGTGGCGATCGCCGCCCGCCGCCCGAGCTCCTCGGCCACCGCCACGTCCCCCTCGCTGAAGGGAGGTGAGGGCTTCAGGCGCACCAGCGCCATCGCGCCCTGGACGTGCCCCCGCGCGTTCAGCGGAATGATGATCAGGCGCCTGTCCGCGGCGCGCTCGCTGATGCCGTCGAGGCACACCCGCTCCACCCGCTCGGCGGCGAGGTCCTCCAGGGGCGAGGCCTCGGGCCGCTCCTCCCCGGCGCGCTCGGCGGAGCGGACCTCCAGCAGGCGCAGCCCGCGCTCGCCGCCGTAGACCGCGCAGCCGTCGGCGATCCGCGGCACGGTGATCTCCGCCAGGGCCTTCAGCGTCACGTCCGCGTCCAGCGACACCAGCAGCCGGCTGCTGGCCTCGTCCAGATAGCGCCACCGCTCGCCCTCGCGCCGGCGCAGCTCGTACTCCTGCTCGCGGATGGCGCTCTCGCGGAGCAGCGCGGCCTGGCGTTCGATCTCCCGCCGCTGCCGGAAGAGCTCGGCGAAGACCTCCACCTTGGCCTTCACCAGGTACGGCTCCACCGGCTTGTGCAGGTAGTCCACCGCGCCCGACTGGTAGGCGCGCGTCACGCTCTCCACGTCGTGCACCGAGGCGGTGACGAAGAGGATGGGGATGTGCCTCGTGCGCTGGCGGCCCTTGAGCATCGCCGCGGTCTCCAGCCCGTCCAGCCGCGGCATCGCCACGTCCATCAGGATGAGCGCGAACTCCTCCTTCAGCACCCACCTCAAGGCCTCCTCGCCCGAGGCCGCGAGCACGAGGTTGTACTCGGGCCGTTCGAGGATCGCCTTCAGGGCGATCAGGTTCGAGGGGCGGTCATCGACCAGCAGGATGTTGATCGGCTCCGCGGGATCCATGCCGCTAGTGCTCCGTGACCGCCGCCTGCAGGGCGAGGAAGAGGCGCTCGCCGTCCACCGGCTTGGTGACGAAGTCGGTGCAGCCCGCCTCGAGGCACTTCTCGCGATCGCCGGGCATGGCCTTGGCGGTGAGGGCGATCACCGGCAGCCGCTCGAGGCCGGGCGTGGCGCGCAGCCTCCGGGTGGCCTCGTAGCCGTCCACCCCGGGCATCATCACGTCCATCAGCACCACGTCCACGTCCTCCTCCCCTCGGAGCAGCGAGAAGGCCTCCTCCGCGCCCGACGCCGGCAGCACGCGCATTCCCACGTCCTCGAGCAGGCTCGTCACCGCGAAGAGGTTGCGCACGTCGTCGTCCACCACCAGCACGGTGCGCCCGCTCAGCCCCTCGAAGCGCCCGCGGCCGTTGGCCGACTCCGGCCGGGCGCGGCGCACGTCCTCCATCGCAACGTTCCCGCCAGGGGGCTCGCTGATCGCGGGCGGCTCGGGTTCAGCCTGTTGCGCCCCGTCGCGCGCGTGCGAGGTCTCGAAGACGCCCCATCCCTCGCCGGCGGTGGCCGGGTGCAGGTCGCCCTCGGTCAAGGGAAGCACCAGCGAGAAGGTGCTGCCCTCTCCGGGCGAGGACTGGAGCCGGATCTCTCCGCCGAGCAGCCGCGCGAGCTCCCGGCTGATGGTGAGTCCCAGCCCGGTGCCCCCATAGGTCCGGCTGGTCGAGGCGTCCGCCTGCTGGAAGGCCTCGAAGATGAGCTGCTGCTTCTCCGGCGAGATGCCGATGCCGCTGTCGCGCACGTCGAACCGCACGGCGGCCGGTGCCGACCGGACTGCCTGCACGGTGAACTGCGACACGTCCCGCACCCGGCTCACCTCCACCGAGACCTTGCCGGTGTCGGTGAACTTGAACGCATTGGAGAGGAGGTTGCGGAGGATCTGCTCCAGCCGGTGTGAGTCGGTGGTCAGCCGCGGCGGCACCTCGGGGTGGATGGTGACCTCGAAGTCCACGCCCCGCTGCTGCGCCACCGGCGCGAAGTGGCGTTCGAGGTACGCGCGCAGCTCCGCCTGGGGGAAGGGCCTGCGGTGCACCTCCATCTTCCCGGCTTCGATCTTGGAGAGGTCGAGGATCTGCCCGATCAGCTCCAGCAGGTCCCGGCCGGCGGCGTGGATGGTGCGCGCGTACTCGACCTGCTGCGCGTCCAGCCGGTCGCCCTTGTTCTCCCCCAGCAGCCTCGAGAGGATGAGCATGCTGTTCAGCGGCGTGCGCAGCTCGTGGGACATGTTGGCGAGGAACTCGCTCTTGTAGCGCGACACCAGCGCGAGCTGACGGGCCTTGTCCTCGAGCTCGCGCGAGCGGTCCTCCAGCTCGACGTTCGACTGCTTCAGCTCCTCCAGCAGCTCCTCGGTGCGCCGGCTGGCGGTGATCATGTTCAGCACCACGCCGATGGAGAGCATGAGCTGCTCGAGGAAGGTGAGGTGGATGGGGCTGAACTCCTGGAAGGAGGCCAGCTCGATCACCGCGCGCACCCGGCCTTCGAACAGCACCGGCATCACCACCACGTTGCGCGGCGGCGCCTCCCCGAGGCTGGAGGTGATCTGCAGGTAGTCCTCGGGCACCCGCTCCACGACGATGGGCTTCCGCTCCAGCGCGGCCTGGCCCACGAGCCCCTCGCCGAGGTCGTAGCGATTCGTGGCGGCCTTCCGCTTCATGTAGCCGTACGAGCTGATGAGGCGCAGCGGCTTGTCCTTCTCGCCGGCCCGCTCGTCGTACACGAAGAAGGTGCCGAGCTGCGCGGACACCACCGGGGTGAGCTCGGACATGATGAGCTGCGCGAGCGACTCGACCGAGCGCTGGCCCTGCATCATCCCGCTGAACTTGGCGAGGTTCGTCTTCAGCCAGTCCTGCTCCTTGTTGCTGTGGGTGGTGTCGCGCAGGTTGGCGATCATCTGGTTGATGGTGTCCTTCAGCGCCAGCACCTCCCCCTGCGCCGAGACGTCCACCTCCCGCGTGAGGTCGCCGCGCGTCACCGCGGTGGCCACCTCGCTGATCGCGCGGACCTGGGTGGTGAGGTTGCCGGCGAGCTGGTTCACGTTGTCCACCAGATCGCGCCAGGTCCCCGCCGCGCCCGGCACCTTCGCCTGACCGCCCAGCCTTCCCTCGAAGCCGACCTCCCGCGCCACGCCCGTCACCTGCTCAGCGAAGGTGCGCAAGGTGTCGGTCATGTTGTTGATGGTGTCCGCCAGCGCGGCGATCTCGCCCTTCGCCTGCACGAAGAGCTTCCGGTTCAGATCGCCGTTCGCCACCGCGGTGACCACGCCCACGATGCCGCGCACCTGTTCGGTCAGGTTCGAGGCCATGCCGTTCACGTTCTCGGTGAGGTCCTTCCACGTGCCCGCCAGGCCCGGCACGCGCGCCTGACCGCCCAGCTTCCCCTCCGTCCCCACCTCCCGCGCCACCCGCGTCACCTCCGCGGAGAAGGCGCGGAGCTGCTCCACCATGGCGTTGATGGTGTTCTTCAGCTCGAGGATCTCCCCGCGCGCGTCGACCGTGATCTGCCGCGAGAGGTCTCCGTTGGCCACCGCGGTGGTGACCAGCGCGATGTTGCGCACCTGCGAGGTGAGGTTCCCCGCCAGCATGTTCACGTTGTCGGTGAGGTCCTTCCAGGTCCCCGCCGCACCCGGCACGCGCGCCTGACCGCCGAGCTTTCCCTCGATGCCCACCTCGCGCGCCACGCTCGTCACCTGCTCGGCGAAGGTGCGCAGGGTCTGGGTCATCCCGTTGATGGTGTCCGCCAGCGCGGCGATCTCCCCGCGCGCCTCCAGCACCAGCTTGCGCGAGAGGTCTCCCTCCGCCACCGCCGTCACCACGCCCACGATGCCGCGCACCTGGTTGGTCAGGTTCGAGGCCATCTGGTTCACGTTGTCGGTGAGGTCCTGCCACGTCCCCGCCACGCCCGGCACCTGCGCCTGTCCGCCGAGCTTGCCCTCGGTGCCCACCTCGCGGGCGACGCGGGTGACCTCGCGGGCGAAGGTGCGGAGCTGCTCCACCATCGCGTTGATGGTGTCCTTCAGCGCGAGGATCTCCCCCTGCGCGTCGACGGTGATCGTCTGCGAGAGGTCGCCCTTGGCCACCGCGGTGGTGACCAGCGCGATGTTGCGCACCTGCGAGGTGAGGTTGCCGGCGAGCATGTTCACGTTGTCGGTGAGGTCCCGCCACGTGCCCGCCGCGCCCGGCACCTTCGCCTGACCGCCGAGCTTCCCTTCGATGCCCACCTCCCGGGCGACGGTGGTCACCTGCTGCGCGAAGGTCCGCAGCGTGTCGGTCATCCCGTTGATGGTGTCCGCCAGCGCGGCGATCTCGCCCTTCGCCTCGAGCACGAACTTCTGCGAGAGGTCCCCCATCGCCACGGCGGTGACGACCTTCACGATGCCGCGCACCTGGTTGGTGAGGTTCGAGGCCATCAGGTTCACGTTGTCGGTGAGGTCCTTCCAGGTGCCCGCCACGCCCGGCACCATCGCCTGGCCGCCGAGCTTGCCCTCCGTCCCCACGTCCCGCGCCACCCGCGTCACCTCCGCGGCGAAGGTGCGGAGCTGGTCCACCATCGCGTTGACCGTGTTCTTCACCGCGAGGATCTCGCCGCGCGCATCGACGGTGATCTTCTGCGAGAGGTCGCCCTGCGCCACCGCGGTCGTCACCAGCGCGATGTTGCGCACCTGCGAGGTGAGGTTCCCCGCGAGCATGTTCACGTTGTCGGTGAGGTCCTTCCACGTGCCGGACGCGCCGGGGACCTTCGCCTGACCGCCGAGGATGCCCTCGATGCCCACCTCGCGCGCGACCGTGGTCACCTGCTCCGCGAAGAGCCGCAGCGTGTCGGTCATGCCGTTGATGGTGTCCGCCAGCGCGGCGATCTCGCCCTTGGCCTCGAGCACGAACTTCTGCGAGAGGTCCCCGTTCGCGACCGCGGTGACGACCTTCACGATGCCCCGCACCTGGTTGGTCAGGTTCGAGGCCATGCCGTTCACGTTGTCGGTGAGGTCCTTCCAGGTTCCGCCCACGTCCGGGACCCGGGCCACGCCGCCCAGCTTTCCCTCGGTGCCCACCTCGCGGGCCACGCGCGTCACCTCCGCGGCGAAGGTGCGGAGCTGATCGACCATCGCGTTGATGGTGTTCTTCAGCTCGAGGATCTCGCCCCGCGCCTCGACGGTGATCTTCTTCGACAGGTCTCCGTTGGCCACCGCGGTGGTGACCAGCGCGATGTTGCGCACCTGCGAGGTGAGGTTCCCCGCGAGCATGTTCACGTTGTCGGTGAGGTCCTTCCAGGTGCCACTCACGCCGGGCACCTCGGCCTGACCGCCCAGCCGCCCCTCGGTGCCCACCTCCTTGGCCACGCGCGTCACCTCCGCCGCGAAGTCCCGGAGCTGGTCCACCATCACGTTGACGGTGTTCTTCAGCGCGAGGATCTCCCCCTGCGCGTCCACGGTGATCTTCTGCGAGAGGTCGCCCCTGGCCACCGCGGTGGTGACCAGCGCGATGTTGCGCACCTGCGAGGTCAGGTTCCCCGCGAGGATGTTCACGTTGTCGGTGAGGTCCTTCCACGTCCCCGACACGCCCGGCACCCGCGCCTGACCGCCGAGCTTCCCTTCGATGCCCACCTCGCGCGCCACCGTCGTCACCTGCTCGGCGAAGGTGCGCAGCGTGTCGGTCATGTCGTTGATGGTGTCCGCGAGCGCGGCGATCTCCCCCTTCGCCTCCACCACGAACTTCTTCGACAGGTCGCCCTCGGCCACCGCGGTGACGACCTTCACGATGCCGCGCACCTGGTTGGTCAGGTTGGAGGCCATCAGGTTCACGTTGTCGGTGAGATCCTTCCAGGTGCCGGAGAGGCCCTTCACGTCCGCCTGACCGCCGAGCTTTCCCTCGGTGCCGACCTCGCGCGAGACGCGGGTGACCTCCGCGGCGAAGGTGCGGAGCTGGTCCACCATCCCGTTGACGGTGTCCTTCAAGGAGAGGATCTCGCCGCGCGCGTCGACGGTGATCTTCTGCGAGAGGTCCCCCTGCGCCACCGCGGTGGTCACCACCCCGATGTTGCGGACCTGCGCGGTGAGGTTGCCGGCGAGCATGTTCACGCTGTCGGTCAGCTCGCGCCAGGTGCCGGACAGGTCGCGCACCTCGGCCTGCCCGCCCAGCTTGCCCTCTGCGCCCACCTCGCGGACCACGCGGATGACCTCCGAGGAGACCGCGCGCAGCCGGTCCACGAAGGCGTTCACCGTCACCGCCGCGGCGAGCTGCTCGCCCGTCAGCGGCCGCCCGTCGACGCGCAGGTCCACCTTGTGGGTGAGGTCGCCTTCCGCGAGCGCGGACACCACCCGCACCGTCTCCAGCGCGGGCCGGCCGAGGTCCACGATCATCGAGTTGATCGCCTCGAGGGTCTGCCCCCACGCGCCCTCGTTGAAGGGGAGGGTGGCGCGTTCGCCCAAAGCGCCGTCCTGGCGCAGGGCGCGCGCTGTCCGGAGCGTCTCCTGGAGCAGCCGCTCGTTGCGGCCCATGAGCTCGTTGAAGGCCCGCGCCACGGGTCCGGGAACCACGCCCTCGTCGGCCAGCCGGACGGTGAAGTCGCCCGCGGTGGCAACGCGGAGCGCGTGGACGAGCACCTCCTCGGGGTCTTCGATCCGCGCGCGGGCCGGACGCCGCGGTGACGGGCCGCGCGCCTGGGCCTTCTTCCTGCTGGGCTGCCGAGTCGTCGCCAATCCACCCTCCGTCGTTGCTCCGGAAGGTTGCGTGGCGAACCCCAGCCGGCAACGCGGCACCTTCCGGTCGGCTCTCAGGTGACAACAGTCCGACGTCCGCAGGCAGTTCCCCCGGCCGGGGTGCGTTCCTAATGTGGCTGCGCGACACAAGGTTCCCCGTGGCCGAATCCGCTCTCCCCGAAAACGTGCGGCGCCTCATCGCCGAGCACATCACCTCGGTCGAGCAACTCGAGGTCCTGCTGCTGCTCGCGCGTACAGACGGGCGGCGGTGGACGCCGGAGGCGGTGAGCGAGGAGCTGAGGACCAGCGTGACCTCCGCGCGCGCGCGGCTGGCAGACCTGGAGCGCCGCGGCTTCCTCACCTCGACCGAGGAGGGCTGCCGCTTCGAGCCGTCCATGGAGCAGACGCGCGAGGCGGTGGAGGCGCTGGCCGGCGCCTACGCCGAGCGCCGCTACACGGTGATCGACCTCATCTTCTCCAAGCCGATCGACAACCTGCGCGTGTACGCGAACGCCTTCCGTTTCAGAAAGGACGACCCCGATGGCTGAGGTGGTCTATCTGCTCTGCGCGATCGCGAGCCTCGCCTGCGCGGCGCTGCTGCTCTGGAACTGGCGCCGCTCGCGGCTGCGCCTCGTGCTGTGGACGGGCCTGTGCTTCGTGGGGCTCGCCGCGCAGAACGCGCTGCTCTTCCTGGATCTGGTGGTGGTGCCGGACGTCGGGCTGCAGCTCGTGCGGAACCTCACCGGGCTGCTCGCGCTGGGCATCCTGCTCTACGGCCTCATCACCGAGGGCCCCTGACGACATGGACTCGCTCGTCCTGCTGAACTACGCGGTCGCCGGCGGCATCGTGATCGCCGCAGCGGCCATCGCGCTCTTCTTCACCAAGTTCTGGCGCGTGAGCCACGAGCGCCTGTTCCTCATCCTCGCCTTCGCGTTCCTGCTCCTCGCCGTCGAACGCGTGGCGCTGCTCTTCCAGCCGCTGCCCTTCGTCCCGCTCCAGGAGGAGAGCCGGCACTGGCTCTACGTGCTGCGCCTCGTCGCCTTCCTCTCCATCACCGCCGCCGTGATCGACAAGAACCGGCGGCGGAGGAGGCGGACGGAGGCCGAGCGCTAGGGCCCCTCGCC
>CAZCWA010000158.1:0-10075 GCA_964502265.1 uncultured Myxococcaceae bacterium
AGACGGGACTTCCGCTCCCAGCCGAGTACCGCGCGCTCCTGCACGTATTCGACGGTTCAGCCGCTGGGCTCCGAGCCCACCTTTCCGCCCGAGACGTTGGTGTTCGGAGGCTGCGCGAGTTCGAGAACGATGACGAGTCATTCGAGAGTCGTCCGCCGATTGCCGGCCCGCTACTTCACCGCGCCATCGAGGACGCCCTCCTTGACCGACACCTCTACCGCCGGTTCGGCCCGCTTCTGGAACACGCGCCCGAGCCACTTCTGGAGGTCGTCGAAGAGTGAGTAGGCGACCGGGACGGCGACCAGGGTGAGCACCAGCGAGAGCACCTGTCCGCCCACCACCACGCCGGCGGTGGCCTTGTTGTAGCCGGAGCCCACGCCCGATGCGGTGACCAGCGGGATCATGCCCGCCACGAAGGCGATGGTGGTCATCATGATCGGCCGGAGCCGGTCCTGGTTCGCCTGGAGGATGGCCTTGAGCCGGATCTGCTTCTCGAGCTGCAGCCGGACGCTCTGGGCGTTGCCCTCCTTCGCCTTCGCCAGCGCGCGGTCGATGGCCTCGGCGGTGATCTGCCCGTCGAGCTTCTGCACCAGCGTCCCGCGCAAGGACGCGAACGGCGCCCACAGATCGATGCCGTCCAGCGTGCGGGCGAACGCAGGCTCCCACTTCGCGCGCAGGCCGTTGCTGTGATCGATCTGCAGGATGGCGTTCTTCTTCACCACGCCGAAGAGGACGAAGATCCCGAGGAAGCTGAAGATGTCCAGCGCCTGCCCGAACATCACGATCGAGAGGATGGCGAAGGGCAGGGTGAGCGGCAGCGAGAGGAGGATGGTCACCGGGTGCAGCCACGACTCGAACTGCGCCGCGAGGATCAGGTACATGAACAACATCGACGCGAGCAGGCCGAGCACGAACGAGACGCCGGTCTCCTTCATCAGCTTGGTCGTCCCCTGAGGCCGCACCGAGTAGCCGTTGGGCAGGTCCTCCGCGAGGATCGCCGCCGTCACCGCGTCCGCCAGCCCGCCCTCGTCCACACCCGGACCCGGGTTGGCCATGAAGGTGATCTGCCGCTGCCGTGCGAAGCGCTCGATCGTCGTCGCCGCCGAGGTCTGCTCGATCTTCACCACGTCCGCCAGCGACACCTGGCCCACCTTGCGCGAGGGCACGGTGAGGAGCTGGAGCTGGTCTTCGCTGCTGCGGTACTCGGGCGTGGCGCGCACGTGGATGTCGTACTGCTCGCCGCCCTCCGCATAGGTGGAGACGTCCTGGCCTGCGACGAGGAGCTGCAGCGCCTGCGCCACGTCCGCCACCTGCACGCCCAGGTCCGCCGCCCGCTCGCGGTCCACCGTCACCGTCAGCTCCGGCTTGCCGGTGATCATCGACGAGTCCACGTCGACCGCGCCGGGGATCTGCCGGAGCCGCTCCACGATGCGGTCGTTCGCCGACTGCAGCACCGCGAGGTCCGGCCCGGAGAGCAGCATCTGGATCTTCTGCGAGGGCCCGCCGCCACCCATCTCGTTCACGTCCGCGATCGTGATCCGCAGGTCCTTCGGCAGGGCGGGGAGGATCTGCTGGCGCACGAGATCCTTGAAGTCGTTCTGCGTGATGTCGCGCGCCTGCGGCGGCACCATCTTCACGAAGATGCGCGCCTGGTTGGGCGTCTTGCCCGCGTCGTCGCCGATGGTGAGCAGCGTCGCCTCGACCTCGGGATACGCACGGATGAGCCGGGCCACGCGCTGGCCCACGAGCTCGGTGGAGGGGACGCTGCGCCCCTCTGGGAGGCGGACCACGACCTCGAACTGCGCGCGGTCGTCCACCGGGAGGAAGCCCTTCTTCGCCACGACCGCGAGGGGACCTGTGGCCGCGAGGGTGACAACGGACAGGGCCACGATCACCCAGCGGTGGCGCATGCACCACGCGAGCAGCCCGCCGTAGCCGCGCTCCATCGGCCGGTAGAACACGTCCACCAGCTTCTCGAGCGCGGTCTTGCGGTGATCGCCCGCGGCCTTCGCCTTGAGCCAGCGCGAGGCCAGCATCGGTGTGAGCGTGAAGCTGATGAAGAGCGAGACGGCGATGGAGAAGCTCATCGTCACGCCGAAGCTGGCGAGGAAGCGGCCAGGGATGCCGGGCACGAAGGCGATGGGGAGGAAGACGGCGATCAGCGAGAGCGTGGTGGCCATCACCGCGAGGCCGATCTCGCGGGTGCCCTCCACCGCCGCCTTCTTCGGGTCCATGCCCTTCTCTTCGATGTGCTTGAAGATGTTCTCGAGCACCACGATCGCGTCGTCGATCACGATGCCCACCGCGAGCGCCAGGGCCAGCAGGGTGATGCTGTTGAGCGTGTAGCCGGCCATCTTCATCAGGGCGAAGGTGCCGACGATGGAGGTGGGGATGGCCAGCGCGGCGATGACGGTGGAGCGCACGTTCCCGAGGAAGAGCAGCACCACGATGGCGGCGAAGATCGCGCCGAGGATGAGGTGCTCGGTGACCGCGTGGGTACCGGTGCGGATGACCTCGGAGCCGTCCCGCTGGATGGCGAGGTCGTAGCCCTCGGGCAGCTCGGCGCGGATCTCCTCGATGCGCTCCTTGATTGCGTCCACCACCGCCACGGTGTTCGTGCCGGACTGCTTGCGGATGGCGAGGATGACCGTGCGGTCCTCGTTCCAGAAGGCGGAGGTCTCCACGTCCTCCACGCCGTCCTCGATCGTGGCCACCTCGTCCAAGCGGATCGCGCGGCCGTTCTGCTCGCGGACGACGATCGACCCCAGCGCCTCCACGCTGCCCACCCGCCCGTCGACGCGCAGGCTCAGGTAGTCGCGGCTGGCGTCCACGCGGCCACCCGGCAGGGTGAGGTTCTGCGCACGGATCGCGCCGGTCACCTCGAGCGGCGTCATCCCGAGGGACTTCAGCTTCACGGGATCCACCGAGACGTTGATCTGCCGAGCCCGCCCGCCGATCAGCGAGGCCTGGCCGACGCCGCTCACCGACTCGATCCGCCGGCGCACGATGCGGTCCGCCACGTCGGTGATCTCGCGGACGTCGACCTCGCCGCCCTGCACGCCCTTCGCGTTGAGCGCCACGAAGAGGATGGGCTGCGCGTCCGGGTCGAACTTCATCACCAGCGGCGTCTCCACGCCGGGCGGCAGCTCGCGCAGGACGGTGTTCAGCTTCTGCTGGACCTCCTGCACCGCGACGTCCACGTCCTTGTCGAGCGTGAACATCATCACCACCTGCGACACGCCCTCGCTGGAGACGCTGCGCAGCTCGTCGATGCCGGAGATGGTGTTGACCGCGCCTTCGATCTTGTCGGTGATCTCGCGCTCGACATCCTCGGGCGCGGAGCCCGGTTGGTAGGTCATGACGACCACCGCCGGGATGTCCACCTTGGGGAACTGATCGACGCCGAGTTGCGTGTAGAACACGCCGCCGATCACCATGATGAACAGGGAGAGCACCGTCGCGAAGACGGGCCGCTTGACGCAAATCTCTGCGAGCCACTGCATGGTCGTGTGTCTTTCGCGCGCGCTACTGGATGCGGGTGCCGTCGCGCAGGCCCGGAGGCGCCGAAACGATCACCTTCTGGCCGGGGGAGAGCGCCTCGAGCACCGCCACGCGGCCGTCCTTCTCCACGCCGGTGCGCACCACCATCTCGAACGCCGCACCGTCACGGGCGAGGAACAGCCGGCGCACCGTGCCGTCCTGCTTGAGCGCCGCCTTCGGGACGGTGGGCTGCTCCTCCTCGCCGGTGAGCAGGAGCACCGTGGCGAACATGCCCGGCCGCAGCGCGTGGTCCGCGTTCTCGGCGAAGGCCTCGATGATCAGGTCGCGCGTGTTCGGCCGGAGCGAGGGGCTGACGAAGCGGACCACGGCGGGGAAGGAGCGGTCGGGGAAGGCGGAGACGCGCACGTCGAGGGTCTGGCCCTCGCGCACCTGGCCCACCACCGGCTCGGGGACGCTGATGGCGATCTTCACGTGGTCGATGGCGAAGACGCTCGCCACGCGTGAGGGCGGCTGCACGAACTCGCCCACGTTGACGTAGCGCTCGCCCACGATCCCGTCGATGGGTGAGCGGATGATGGTGTCCCCCGCGAGCTTGCCGGCGAGGTCCGCCTGCGCCCGCGCCGCGTTGGCGCTGTAGAGCTGCGCGGTGCAGGCCGTCTTCTGCCGCTCGTAGTCCGCCTGCGCGATCGCGCCCTGGGCGAACAGCGAGTCGGCGCGCGCGCAGTCCTGCTGGGCCTGCTGCACCTGCGCCTCGGCGGCCTTCGACTGCGCCGACGCCGCGGCGGCCTGGAAGCCGGCGGCCTTGGAGTCCACCAGCGCGAGCACATCGCCCTTCTTCACCGGCTGCCCGCGCTCGACGTAGGTGGTGGTGACGCGCCCGGAGACGTTGGCCGCGACCTCGGAGGACTGGTGCGCGGTGACCGTGCCGGTGAGCGTGAGGTGGCGCGGCATCTTCTGGATCTGCACGTCCGCGAGCTGCACCGCGACGGGAGGAAGCGCGAGCTCGGCGGCCTTGGCGTCGGCGGCAGGGGAGGGCTTGGGACCGGAGCACGCGACGAGCGCGAGCGCGGCGGCCACGGGGAGGAGCTTGTTCATGGGGCGGGTGGGTTCAGCTTCGGGAGGAAGCAGCACGGCGCCGCACCGGCGCGGCGGCAGGGGAGGAAGAGGAGGGGACGAGCGCCTGGGTGAAGAAGCGCACCACGTCGTCGAGGAACTTCCGCTCGCCGCGCTGGGAGTGCGGCTGCTGGAACATGTAGGCGGAGAAGGCGCGCGCGTGGATGGCGCCGAGGATGGCGAACGCCGCGGGCTCGATCGCGCAGTCCGCGATCAGGTTGCGGTCCCGGGCGGAGGCGAGCCAGGCCTGCATCGCCTTGGCGGCCCGGAGGGGATCCTTCGCGATGTAGAGCTTCGAGGCCGGGATGCGGCTCTCACGCAGCGCGGAGAGGCAGGGAACGACCTCCTTGAGGAAGTCGAACATCAGGGTCAGCACGCGGCGGAGCTGCACGTCGAACGGCTCGTCGGTGGCGCCGGCCTCCAGCACCTCGAGGTAGCGCGCATCCTCCGGTGGCCTCAGCGCGGCCAGCAGCAGGGCCTCGCGGGAACCGAAGCGCTTGAGCAGCGCCGGCGCCGTCACCCTGAGCGCGGACGCCACCTGATCCAAAGGCACGCCGGGCCCGTGCTCCAGTACGGCGTTCTTCATCGCCGTGAGGATCTGTTCGTCGCTGACGAGCCGGGGGCGGGCCATGGAGGGGGTTGGTTAATAAAGCGAAACTAACTAACGCGCAATGGGGCCTGTCAGCTCGGCTGCCAGGTCGGATCACTTCGGGCGAGGCAGCCCGTGGACATGGCGGGCAGCCATCCGGCCGGTACGCGCGTTCTTGGCGCGGTTGCCTGGCAACGCTTCGCCGACCCATGTTGCGTGAGGAGGGCCGTTGGCAAACAGTCGCGGGACGCGTTGCTTCCGCCTCAGCGGGCAGTGGCCATAGGTTCCGGCTCGTGAACCGCTCGACATGGACCACAATGCGGGTTTGGCTCGTCGCATTCTGCGCGGTAACGGCTCTTTCCGGCTGCGGATCGGGCGGCACGGAATCGGTCCAGGCCCGCTTCGAAGTCCACGCAGAGGTCATCGATTTCGGAACCGGGCGTGTTGGCCTGCGGCGAACCGCGGGGGTGACGGTTCGGAATCTGGGGCGCGGTGATGAGCGCTTCGAGCTGAGGACGACAGGACCGTTCGAAGCTCCGCATAGTGTGAATGTGCCTGCAGGAGGCAGCATTGACGTCGCCATCTCGTTCCTGGCCGCGAGCACAGGGGCGAGTGAAGGTGTCCTCACCGTGGCAGCAGATTCCGGCGCCGAGGTCCGGGAGGTGCGTCTTCTGGCCTTCGCAGTGGGCGAGGATGACTGCGCTCCTACAGAGGACCCCTGTCACGTCGCGGCGGTGCGGGACGACGGGACGTGTGAGGTTCGCGCCCGGCCGGACGGTGAACCGTGCGACTCCGCGTGCCTGGATGACGGACGGTGCCAGGCGGGCGCATGCGTGGGGCACGCCCGGTCGTGCGACGACGGCATTGACTGTACCCTGGACGTGTGTGCGCCAGATGAAGGCTGCCTCAACATTCCTGACGACAGCGCGTGCGGTGAGAATTCGACGTGTGCGACGCACTCCTGCTCGCCGGTGGCGGGTTGTCTCGAGACCCATGCACCGGACGGAACCGAATGTGGATGGGAGGATTGCTCTGGAACCAGCGTCTGTCTGAGTGGAACGTGCCAGCGCGTGGAGAGGCAGGACTGGCAACTCGAGCCGAGATGCGCAGTGAGCTGCATGGCGGGGTGCCGTTACAAGTCGTTCTCGGTCGGCATAAACCATATGTGTGGGGTCAAGCAGGACGGGACGGTCTGGTGCGCTGGCCTCAATGACTACGGGCAACTGGGAGATGCATCCTTTACCGGGGGGGCCAGCGCCGTTCCCTTGGAGGTTAAAGGACTCCCGCCCGCCAGAGAAGTTCTCGCGGCGGGACCGTCCACCTGTGCCTTGACTGAGGCCTCGGAGGTGTTCTGCTGGGGACGCAACGCGGAGCTTCTGTCTGGCTGGACCGACTGCCTGGCGACGGGAAGCCAGGATGAGAGCGTGCGGGTGCCTCGCAAGGTCGACGGACTGAGTCAGGTCCGGCAGATCGCCGGCTCCAGTTGGTCGATGTGCGCCCTTCGCATTGATGGGACTGTGTGGTGTTGGGGCGCAAATCAGTATGGGGCGGCGTTTGGGAGCGGGAACGGCCAAGGCGTCGAGTGGACGGCAACCCGTTGCGAAACGGCTCCTCGCATGGTGCCGGGCGTTGAGGACTCGGTTTCGATCTCGGTCGCTTCCCGTCACGGATGCAGCCTCAACTCCAGCGGCACGTCAACGTGTTGGGGGGTCCGTGTGTTGAGCGGCATCCCCAAGCCGGGCGGAGGCGTGTGGGAAGGCGCGGCATTGCCACCACGGATCGTCGAAGGGGTTCCCGCATTTGCCCGGTTGGCGCAAGTCGCATCGGGGGCGCGAATGGGCGCCCTGTCCAAAGAGGGCGCACTGTGGAGTTGGACGACACATCAAAGCGACGTCCCGCTCCTCTTCTCCCCGTCGCAGGTTCCTCAGATGTCCGGGTTGGTGGCGTTGGTTCTTGGGCAGCGTCACGGCTGCGGACTTCAGCGAGATGGCTCAGTCTACTGTTGGGGTGAAAACACGGCAGCCCAATTGGGGAACGGGCACAAAGACACTTTTTCCGGACACCACCACCCCCCGCAGCGGGTGAACGTGCCGCGCGTCTTGTGGCTCAGGGGAGGTAACGTCGCTACATGCGCGGGGCTCATAGACGGCACTGTCACCTGTTGGGGGGCGGTGTGGGATCGAGTGCTCTTGCAACCTGCTGCTGTCGGGTTTTGAGCAGGCGCGAAGGAGTTTGGTGGATTCCGACGTGCTTTCCCGACACCGTGGTCGACCTCTTCTCCTGAGTGGAGGGTGTGATGCCGTCGCAAACAAGTTTGAGGCTCGTGCTTCTTGTTGTAACGACCTTGCTCATTCCTGCTTCGGCGGGAGCGACCCTCGTAAGGGTTGTGAATCCGATGTACAAGGTGCGCGCCCCGCCTCAGCCCGTCGACGCATGGGCCATCCTCGCCTCGGGGGACGCGGGTGTTGTAAACTTGACTTCGGCGAGAAACGACTTTGAGCTTGTTCAGGTGGTCGTTGACGCCAGCGGGCAGCTTGGTGATGTTCGAGTGACGTTGAGGCCGCGAAGTTCAAGTGCGTTTGATGTATCTAATATTAGGGTGTATCGCGGCGAGGAGGTGTTCTTCGATCAGGCCTCCAATGTCGAAGGCGAAGCATTGGGGTGTGGTCCTGGTCAGAGGTGCAGCTTCTATGATAAGCTGGTGCCGCGACTCGGAGTTCACCCGGTTATGGAGGTCGAACTCGACGGAGGCATGGACTGGACCCATGGCGCTCATTCGTTTGGGTCATTCGATTTGCTGAATCCGGGGGGGCGTGCGGTGTACTTTGTCGAGATTTTTGTTTCGCAGAGCGAAAGGACTGTGCTTCATGAGTTTGATCTTGATGTCATGTCCGGGGGAGTTCGTTTGGGCGGCGCTCTGGTTCGGCTCGCGGTGCATGATGTCGACTTGCCGCTCGACAGTTCGTTGCCGAGCATCATTCCTCTAAACCCAAGCCCACTCTGTAAGGCGTTCGACTTGAGTGACCAGGACGGGCATTGCGCATTGGGGACGTGGAGCAGGCAGGTGTCGCTCGGATACTCTCGCCTCCTCCTCGATCATCGGCTCACAAGTGCTCTGACGGACTATCGCAATGCCACGTTCCCCAGTGGCGGCATGAGCTGGGAAACAGCGCGGAACGAATACCTCATCGACTACGAGAGCCATCTCAAAGGTGCGGCTTTGGGTCACCTTCGCTTGGAAGTTGTCGGAGCGGACGCGGGGGTGGCTGCGCGTCCCACTACAATCAATCTGCCGTGGTGGCACAACCTCGAGACGAATCCTCCAGATCCGCAACGTGGTCTTGCCCTGCCGACTCCCCGTAATCAGGCTGGTTATGACGCTTGGGCTCAGGTTAAGGCAGGGTTAGAGCACTCGCTCTCGGCGCTATGGTTGGACTATCATCCAGATATCGATGAGCCTGAGCCGAACGAGTTCAAGGGAAAGCCTCACTGGAAGCACCTCAGGGCACATGATGCCGCGAATTCCACTTCGGATGCGGGCCTGGAGGTCGTCCTCACGGCGAACCGGGATCAGGTGTCGAACAGTCTATTTGCTCAGGACGCCGGGATCAACGAGAGTCAGTTCAGGATCTATGCTCCGGTGCTGAATCACGTCGACGATCGTCATGGTGGTGGTGACCAGACAAGCGGTTATCATGCGTTCGTGAGTGCCGGAGGACGTCTCTGGGGATATCAGAGTTGCATGTCGCACTCGTGCGGGCCGTCGTCATATACAGCCTTGACCCCGACCCAGTTGAAGGACTTTGCAGGCTGGCCGAGCCTGATGGTAGATGCAACCGGTGTCCAGAATCGCGCTCAGCCGTGGTTGCACTATCTGTATGGTCTGAGTGGGATGTTGTACTATGAAGCTGCCTTGGCGTCGGATAAGGCGGCGACCGTGAATGGGTTGTTCGAAGAGGATGGGAACGGCGATGGGACGCTCGTTTACGGAATCAGTCAGATAGAGATGCGGAACGGAGCAGCAGCGCTCCTGCGGATCCCCTTGGCAAGCCACCGTTTGAAGCTTCTGCGGGAGGGCATGGAGGACTACGAGTTGTTGCGGCAGTGTGCTGATGCGACGAATGAGGCACAAGCACGCTCGATCGTGCAGCAGGTTTTCATCCCGCTTGCGCCTGGTTCTCGATCGGGTGCCATGTACAGTGCGAGTTCGTTCAGTCCGAATCCGCTGGCTCATCCGACTGAGCAGGGTTTTGTAGAGGCAATTCAGGAGGCGCGGAAGGCGTTGCTTACGTGCGCCAGTGCCGGCACGTTGGTAGAGAATCCGAATTGGTCCGATGGCCCAGCGGTTTCTGCGCCCGTGATCATGGGGCCCATCAAGCTCTGCTCGGAATCGGCGGCAGGCGACCTCATGGTTGAGGTGGCCGGAGTTGTTCCAGGGAACGTCGTGCGGTTGTATCGGGGCCCATACCCGAAAGCGGCGGATCTGCTCGCCGTGCAGACCGCTTCAGGCAACACCGTCCGCTTCATCGTGCCGTCGGGCACTCATGGTGTCACCCCGAGCCTTGGCGCGGTGAGTGCTACCCAAATGGATCCGAACGGAAACGGAAGCCGCGCCGGATTTGGTGCCGTCGGCTATCACGCTGCGCAAGTGCCAACGCCAATCGTTGACCTGAAGCCTCCCTACCGATGCTCCGTAGCCACGGTGGTCGACAACTTGAGCGCGAGCGCCTTCTACAAGGTCTCGCATGGCGAGGACGCGGCGATGCAGACGTTGTCCGGGCCGAATCCGCTGTTCTCGAGCGGATACGCGGTCGCGACATTCTTCAGCAAGCCGCTAGGTATCTCTGGTCAGAGCACAATGTCGGTAGAACA
>CAZCWA010000159.1:0-10067 GCA_964502265.1 uncultured Myxococcaceae bacterium
CCGGTGTACTCGTACCAGCGCCGGTTGAACCAGAAGAGGGCGCCGCGCTCGTCCGCCATCCACGCGAGCTGCGAGATGTTGTCCGCCAGGGTCCGGAAGCGCTCCTCGCTCTCCCGCAGCGCCGCCTCCAT
Source organism: uncultured Myxococcaceae bacterium (assembly GCA_964502265.1). Classification (GTDB taxonomy): domain Bacteria; phylum Myxococcota; class Myxococcia; order Myxococcales; family Myxococcaceae; genus JAFAFL01. Next base: position 132 of record CAZCWA010000159.1, read on the forward strand.
CCGGGCCAGCCGCGTGAGGTCCATCTGCACCACCACCCCGCCGATGATCTCCCCTTTCGGCGAGCGCACCGGGGCCGCGCTGTTGAGCATCGTCTTGCGCGTGCCCGGCGCGTCGAACGGTTCGATCTCCAGGAGATCGTCGCGCGTGGTCTCGCCCAGCAGCGCCCGCTCCAGCGCCCACTCGGTCGGGGCGATGCGCCGGCCGTGACGCTCCGAGGCGTCCGCCCACCAGCCCCTCCAGTTCCCGCGGATCGTCTCTTCGCCGGACGGACCTTCCGCGCCCCACATCCTCATGTTCGCGGGGTTCATGCGGAGGATCCGCCCCCGCGCGTCCGCCACCACGATGCCCACCGGCGCCGCGTCGAGCACCGCGTCCACCAGCGCTTTCTGCCGGTGCGCGTCCTCTGCCGCCGCGCGTGCGTTCGCCTCCTCGCGCCGGATCTCCGCCTCGGCGCGTGAGCGGTCCCGGTCCATCTGGCGCAGCGTGCGCACCAGCCGCCAGGCGAGGATCCCCGCCACCACCAGCGTCACCGGCACCAGCCCCACCAGCACCGTGAAGGGGAGCTGCCGGCCCTTCTCCATCGCGTCGATGTCCTGGCGCAGCCTCTCCTCGCGCTCTGCCACCAGCCCGTCGAGCTCCTGGTCCAGCCGCGCGCGCAGCGGCATCACCTCCGCCTCCATCCGCGCGAGCAGCTCGCCCTGGGGCACGCCCTCCTGCTCGAGCTGGAGCAGCGCCTCCATCGCGTCGTACACGCTCGTGTGCAGTGCACGGATCCGCGCCAGCTCCGCGCGCGACGCGTCCGTCCGCAGCAGGCGCTCCATCCGATCCATGGCCTGGTCGGACTGGCGTTGCGCCTCCTCGCGGATCGCCAGCGCGGAGGGGCTCTTGGTCGCGAGGTAGAGCCGCGCGTGGTGCGTCCTGCGCTCGGCCATCGTGTTGAGCCGCTGCGCGTCCACCAGCAGGGAGACGCTGCGCGCCACCTCGTGCTCGCGGATCCGCGCCTCCCGGTTCACCGCCACCGCCGCGGCGACGCTCAGGGTGATCACCACCAGCAGCGCCAGCGCCAGCCCGAAGGAGAGGGTCTTGAGCCTGGAGATCGCCACCGGCCTGCCGTCCTTTCCTCAGTACTGCTTCCGCCACAGGAGGTCCGCGCCGCCCTGTCGCGCATCTCCGTACTCGAGCTCCAGCACCCAGCGCCGCCACAGCTCGTATTCGAGCAGCAGCTCGTTCCGGTTCTCGTCCCGGTCGAGCTCGGAGCCGATCTCCGAGGCGATCCCCAGGTAGAGCCTGTCGGTCAGATAGGTGCCCGCCTCCACCCGCGCCGACCCCACCCCGCTCTCGCCCTGCTCGATGGAGAGGATGTCCAGCGGGAGCACCTGCCGCAGCCCCCGCTGAAGCTGCGCGGTCGCCAGCGAACCCAGCACCGAGGTCGCCGCGCTGCCCGCACCGGACGAGCGCCCGCCGGGCTGGAGGCTGCGCCGTCCGGTGGCGATGAGCGTGTAGATCTCCGTCTCGGTGAGGGGCGGCTCGCTGGACGGCTGGATCTCGAGGTCCTCGCCCTGACCCGTCACCCGCAGGGTCACCAGCACCTCCTCGCGCCGGTTCTCGTGGGTGGCGGTGACGTCGAGCCGCGGCTGCATCAAGGGACCGGTGAAGGTCACCCTCGAGTCGCTGGAGACGTCGAAGCGCCGGCCCAGCACGTCCACCCGCCCGCGCTGCACGACCACGTCGCCGAACAGCAGCGGCGCGTCCTCCATCACCACCCGGAAGTCGGGGCCGAAGCCCACCTCCACGTTGAGGTCGTCGCCGCGCACCCAGAGGTTCCTGGGCGCATCCACGTGGATCTCCATCCGCGGCGTCAGGCTTCCGTCCTCCTCCGGCGGCCCCTCCGGCTGCTGGCCGCCGGGCGTCACCTCCGCGACCTCGCCTTCCTTCGCGGCGCCGCCGACGCCGCTCTCGTCGCCTCCGCGCTGCACCGGCTGGCCGGGGAGATCCTGAGGCGTCTTCTGCGGCGCCGCGCCCGCGTCATCCACGCCGCCCTCGAGCCGCTCGCCGTCGTAATAGAAGGCGATGCCCTCCGGCGGCGCGAGCGCGTGAAGCTCCCTGCGCGCGGAGGACGGGAGCACGACGTGGGCCTCGGGGACGTGCAGGCGCGAGACGGTGATCTGCTCCACGCTCGCGTTGCCCTCCGCCGTCGCCCGGAGCGACACGGTCGCCACCCGCTGGAAGTCGCTCACCAGCGGGAACTCGTCGAGCGTCGCCTCCGCGCGAACCTCGGCCTCCTCTCCGCTGCGGGTCAGGGAGGCGGTGAGCCGCGCGGTGCCCTGACCGGAACGCACGAACGCCTCCTCCAGCGTGACGGCCTCGTCGGTCCCGCTCACCCGCACCCGGATGTCGTGGTAGCGGCCCTGGCCGAAGAGCGCGACCACCCCGTCCTCCCACGAGACTTCTCCCTTCACCCGCGGCAGGCCGACGTGTCCGGTGAGCTCCGCCTCGGCGTTCACCTGTCCGCCGACCTCGAGGAGCTGCGGCGAGAGGCCGGAGAGGAAGCCCGGATCGAAGTCCTGCGCGCGGAGCGAGCCGTGCACGGGAAGCTTCGAGGCGTCGAGGCCCTCCTGCAGTGACGCCAGCGAGAGGTTCAGCGGCGCGGAGAGCCGAAGCGCCAGCTCGCCGCCGCGGGAGAGCAGATCCGCGGCGAGGCGCGAGCTCCCGTTCTCGTGATCGAAGCGGACCGAGAGGTCGCCGACGCGGGTCGCTTCCTGCGCACCGAGCCCGTGGATGGACAGCCCCCCTTCGACCACCGGCGCGTCGAGGTTCCCCGAGGCCTCCAGTGTCGCGTGGAGGATCCCGCGGAGCCGGGGCGGCGTGGGCTCGCCGGGCTGGATGACGGGCCGTGGTTGGAAGTCCTGCAGCTCGTTGATCCCCACCGGGCCGGCCTGCAGCTCGAGCTCGATCGGCACCCGGCGCAGCGCGCGCGGCCTTCGCAGGTTGGCCACCGGCGCGTCGATCCGAGCGGTCGCGTCCAGCAGCGCGCGCTCTCCGTGGGTCACCTTCGCGGTCAGCCGTTGCCGCGCCTGCGCGAGGTCGAGCGTCATCGCCACGTCGAGCGGATGGAGCTCGCCCGCGCCGAACTCCTCCAGTCTGAGCGCCACCTCGCCGCGGGGATCCAGCGCCGCACCGCGCACGTCCACGGTCCCCGAGAGACGGGCGAAGCGCCGCTGCGCCTCCAGCGGGCGCGAGGGATCCTCGTAAGGAAGCGGCAGCCGGCGCAGGGCCCCGGTGAGGGCGATGGGCGCGCGCAGCGCCTGCTCTGCGGTGGGCGGGCGGCGGATGAGGCGGGCCAGCGTCCACGGCGTCTGCAGCGTGAGCTGGGAGGGCTCGGTCTCCTCTTCGTTCTCCTCATCGACGCGCGCGAAGAGGCGGGCCCGGACCTTGTCTCCCTCTGCGCCGTCCACCAGGAAGGCGAGGTCGATCGGCGGGTGCTCGCCTGCGATGAGGCCCTTCACCTCGGCCTTCGCGTTGAGCCGCGGCGCGCGCGCGGTCCCCCGCAGCTCCGCCCTCGCGGTCAGCCTGCCCTCGGCCTGCGGCGTCTGATCCAGCGCGCGCGCCAGCTCCGCCAGGGACACCTCGTCGAGCTCCAGCCGCGCCGAGAGCGGCACCGCAGCGCCCGTCTGCAGCGCCCGCACCGGCAGGTCGAAGTCCAGCCGCGCCCGCGCCCCCAACGCCTCCGCCTGCGCTTCGCCCGTCGCGCGATCGTCCGCCCACCGCGCGTCCACGTTCAGGTTCACGCCGGTGATCTCGCCGTAGCGCGCGTCCGCCACCGACCCGGTCACCGTCAGCGCCGGATCGTCCGCCCTGCCCTTCGCGGTCAGCGAGAGGTTCACCGTTCCGCCCAGCGGCTCCTCGAGCGTCACCACGTCCTTCGGCAACCGGGCCAGCGCGAGGTTCTCCACCTGCACGTCCGCATCCAGCGTTCCTGGTGTCCGCCGCGCGGTCACCGCCAGCCGCTGCTCCCCAGCCCTCAGCGCGAGCCCGTCCACGAGGAGCAGCGACTCTTCGAACCGGATCGCCGCCGGCTGCTCCAGCGTCCACCTCGCCTCCGGGTAGCGCAGGTTCAGCGCGGTGAGCTGCAGGCCCCGCGCGTCCTCGTCCACGGTGCCACGTCCGGAGAGATCGATGCGCAACGAGCCTCGCGTCCTCGCATCGAGCGCGAGCTCGCGCGCCTTCAGCGAGAGCTGCGCGTTCGGCGCCTGGAGCACGCGCTCGCCCAGGGTGACGCTCTGCGCGCGCAGCTCCAGCGCGATGCCCTCCGAGAGCGGATCCCGCGCGTCGTCCACCGTCGCGGAGAGGCGGACCTCGCGGAGCCGGTTCTCGTCGTAACGCAGGAACGGGAAGCGCCCCGTCAGACGCACCGTGGGCCCTTCCACCGGCCCTTCGACGCGCAGGGCCATCCCTCCCTGTCCGGCGAGTGGAAGGCCCTCGGGGCCCGCCAGCGTCCCCACCGTGCGCGCGAACGCGGAGAGGTCCTTCGCCGCCAGCCGCGCGTAGAGCTGCACGTTCTCCTTGTCGCCCCTGCCGCGCGCGGTGAGCGCCACGCCCGGAACGAGCGCCTCGAAGCGCTCCAGCACGTACGTCCCGTCCTCCGCGCGCGCGAGCACCTCGATCGGGCCGAAGGATTGCCCGCCCATCTTCGAGACAGGCGCGGTCAGCCGCAGCTCGCCCTCCAGCGTCTCCGCCGAAGTCCCGCCTCCGCGCGCGTGAAGCTGGAAGGCGACGTCGCTCTTCGGCCCGCCCTCGACGAGCTGGGAGAGATCGATTCGCTCACCGCGCACCTCGACGCGCTCTGCCCACTGCCGCTCGAGGTCCGCCTTCGCCTCCGCGCGGAGGGTCGCAGTGCCCGCCCGCATCGTCAGGTCCGCGGCCACTTCCGGGCCTTCGCGCTGCAGCTCGCCCTCGCCGACCACCGCGACCTTCAACGGATACGCCGCGCTGAACGCGCGCACGACCTTGGGGGGAATCTCCAGGTGCTCAATCGTCGCCGCCAGGCGTTCCGCCTCGGGCTCCACGGTCGCCTTCGCCTGGAGCTTCGCGCCGGCCACGTCACCGTCCACCGCCACGTTCAACTCGTTCCGGCGGCCGTTCGCGCTCAGCGTCACCCGCGCCGGGCCGCTGAGAGGCGCCTTCACCAGCGCCCCCAGCTCGAGCGTCGCGTCGATCCGATCACCGCGTTCCAGCAAGGAGGCGGAGGCGGTGAGGTCGAGGTCCGTCGCCTCGGCTTCGAAGGGCTCCGCGCCCGTGCGCGAGACGAAGGAGACGTGTCCGTCCTCGATCCGCGCCTCGCGCAACACGAGGTCCACCGGGAGCTCGCCGGGCTCCTTCTCCGGCTCCTCGGGCTTCGGCTCCACCGGCTCCAGCGCGCGCTGAAGGTTCGTGCCCTCCGCGTCGGCGACGACGTAGAGGCCCGGCCGCTCCACCACGAGCTCTTTCACCTCCACCCGCCGGCGCAGCAGCGCGGTGAGCGCCACCGACGCGCGCAGCCGCTCGATCTCGGCGACCAGCTCTCCGTCCGGGTCGCGCAGCTCGACGCCCTCCAGCACCAGCGTCCCGCCCCGCAGCCGGATGCGCTCCGCGGTGAGCTCGCCCATCAGCGACTCGTTCACGCGCGCGAGCACCTCGTCGCGCAGGATGCGGCGTCCGCCCCACTCGGTCTGCAGCACCAACAGCGCGCACACCACGAGCAGCAGCACGAAGCCGACGAGCCCCAGCAGCCCCCACCCCAACCGCTTCGCCCAGCGCTTCAAAACGCCTCTCCGATCGACAGGTGCAGCGCGCACACGCCCTCGGGTGCGCCGCCGCGTGATGCCGAGGTGCCGCCCAGCCCGAAGCAGCTCCCCGTCGGCCGATAGGTCAAAGGTTCGTCGCCCGGCACGTTGAGCACCGGCAGCGGCGGGCCCACCGGCAGGCGGTACGCGAGGTCGAGCCTTATCGGCCCCACCGGCGTCCGGTAGCGCAGCCCGCCGCCCACCGCCCAGAGCACGTTCGAGAGCAGGTCACCCGGGCGGTTCAACCGGAGCTGCTCGGTGGTGACGAAGCCCGTGTCCACGAACGCCGCCACCGTGAGCGGCTGGTTCAGCCGGTAGCGCACCTCGACCGAGCCTTCGTAGAGCCCGTTGCCGCCGATGGGCATCGGCTCCGCGTTGAACTCGCCGGTGGGGTTCTGCATCTCCACCAGCCGCATCGGCGACAGGCGCTGGGTGCTGAAGCCGCGCATCCCGTCACCGCCGGAGAAGAAGCGCGCCACGATCGGCGAGTCCGTCTCCTCCTGGCCGATGGGCACCAGCGTCCCGAACCGCGCGCGCGCCGCGAAGGTGAGCTTCCGCGAGGAGAGGACGGTGAGGTAGCCGCGCGCCTCCGGCAGCACGCGCAGGTACTGGAAGGAGCCGCCCAGGGGACCGCCGCCTTCCTGCAGCGAGAGCCCGAGGTAGATGCCCTTGCGCGGATCCTGCGGATCGTCGCGGCGGTCGTAGACGATGCGCTGCTCGAGGTAGGAGAGCACGCACGTCCCGCCGCAGCCGAAGAGCAGCTCCGGCGTCTGCCCGCGCAGCTCCGTCTCGCCTGCCTGGAGCACGTAGAGCTCGAGGTTGTACGAGGGCTCGACGATCAGCCACGAGCGCGGCCGCCACTGCAGGCCCACCCGCCCGTTGCCACCGCTGTAGGTGTAGGCCGGCTCCACCGCGCGCTCGACCTCGAGGTCGGTGACGAGCCGCAGGTTGGGGTGGAAGAGCCGCGGCTGCTCCAGCTCCGCGCGAAGGCCTGCGATGGGCCCTCCGCGGATGACGGCGTTGGATCCCCGGAAGGTGGCGAGCGCGCTGGGGATGAACGCGTAGCCGGCGCGCGCCTCGAGATCGAATCTGCGCAGCCCGCCGAGGAAGTCGCGGTCGGTGTAGCCGCCGGTGACCCGCGCCTCCTGCCGAAGCTGTTCGAAGCCGACGCCGAAGCCCGCGCGCACCTCGTGGAACGGCGACTCCGCCAGCTCGAGCCTCAGCGGCAAAAGCCCGGTGTCCGGATCGCCCTGCCCCGGCGCCACCTGCGCGGCGCCGAAGACGCCCATGTCGAAGACGCGGGACTGCACCTCCTGCTGTGCCTCGGGCGAGTACCAGGCGAACGGCTCGAGCGCCTCGCGCACCTGCTCCTCGACGCGCCACGGCTCCACCCGCGCCCCGGGCTCCTGGACGATCTCGATCGCGCCCGGCTGATAGCGCACGCCGGGCGATGCCTTCAGCTCCAGCACCGCCTCGTTGGTGGCGAGATCGACCTTCGCCTCGCCGTCCACGCGCGCCTCCGCGTAGCCCAATTCGCGCAGCCGCTGTGTCAGCGCGCCGCGCAGGCCGGTCCACGCGCCCTCCTCGAAGACCTGCCCTTCGCGGATGGCCAGCGCAGAGAGCACCGCGTCCCGGTGCTCCGGCGGCAACCCGTCGAGCCCGTCGAGCGAGACCTCCTTCACGATCGTCGGCGGGCCCTCGCGCACCCGGACCTGCAGCCGGACCCGATCTTCGCCAGAGGGGACGATGCGCGAGTCCACCACCCGCGCGTCGTGGAAGCCGCGCGACCGGTAGTAGGCCTCGATGCGCTGGAGGTCGCCGCGCCAGGCGATCTCGTCCAGCCGCGGTTCGGAGACGAAGGGAAGGAACGCGTACCAGGGGCTCGCCTGGGTGAAGAGACCGTCCTTGATCTCGCCCGCGTCCACCTCCTCGTTGCCCACGATGTCCAGCGAGCGCACCACGGGGCCGGTCTCCTGCTGCCCTGTCGTGGCACAGCCTCCCAGGGCGAAGGCGAGCGAGAACGGGATGAGCGCAAGGGACAGGGCACGCGCCCGGCGGGCGGCGGCGGCGGACGCTGGACGGGCGCGAAGAGCGATCTCGAAGTGCATGGGCTGGCATGTGTGGAGGTGTGTCCGCGATCGCGCACTGGCAAGCCTCCGGGGCAGCCGTTGCAGCGGTCGCGGACATCGCGCGCCCAGCGAATGTGGAGGAGAGGACGGCGCGGCGCCGCGCTCGGCTCAGTGCCGCAGCCGCGAGCCGAACATTCCGTGCACCGGGGTGCGGCGCGGGAGGATCATCCGGAAGGTGGTCCCGCGGCCGGGCCGGCTGTGGACCTCCACCGTGCCACCGGAGGCGGTGGCCACCTCCTTCACCACGAACAGCCCGAGCCCCAGTCCGGTGATCGGCGACGAGGGCGCGCCTTCGTCCGCCGCGGCTTCGGTCTCGCTTCCGGCCTCCGGGGAACGGCACCACGGGGAGAACAGCCGCGGCAGCATCTCCGAGGGGATGGGCGGCCCGTCGTTCCAGACCTCGAGGGTGACCGCGCGCTCGGTGCCGACGCAGGAGAGCTTCACCGGCCGATCCTGCGCGCCGTAGCGGAGCGCGTTGGCGAGCAGGTTGGACACCGCCTGGGAGACGCGGTCCTCGTCCCACTCGCCAGACGCATCGCCGGAGAGTTCCAGCTCGATGCTGCGGTTGGGATAGGAGAGCCCGAACTCCTGCACCAGCGCGCGGCAGACCCGCTCCAGTCGCGCCGGCCGGGGCTCCACCCGCAGCCCGTTGCCCAGCCTCGTCTGCGCGAAGTCCAGCGCGTCTCGCACCATGCGCACCAGGCGCTCGGCGCTGATGGCGATCTGGCTCAGGCAGCGCTGCTCCTCGTCGCCGAGCGTCACCGCCCCCATCCCGCCGAGGCTCCCCTGCCGCTGCTGCTTCATGGCGAGGAGGACCTGCTGCAGCGGCTGGCGGAGGTCGTGCGCGACGATGGAGACGAGCCGCTCGCGGAAGTCCCCCACCATCACCAGGCGGCGCAGCTCGAGCTGCGACATCACCTGGCGGGCGAGCACGCGGAGCGCCTCGAGCTGCTCCGGCTTCAGCGCGCGCGGCTTGCGGTCCAGCACGCACAGCGTCCCGAGCACGAGGTTCTCGCGGTTCACCAGCGGGGCGCCCGCGTAGAAGCGAACGCCGAGGGTCCGGACCGCCGGCGCGTTGGCGAAGCGGGAGTCCAGGGTGACATCCGGGATCTGCATCAGCTCGCGGCCGAGCACCACGTTGGCGCAGAAGCCGTCCTGCGTCCTGGGCGTGTGGGCCACCGGCAGGCCGATCCGCGCCTTGTACCACTGGCGTGTCCCGTCCACGAGGGTGATGGCCGCCAGCGGCGCGTCGCAGATCTGCGCGGCGAGGCGGCACAGCTCGTCGAACTCTGCTTCCGGCGGGGTGTCGAGGACGTTGTAGGTCCGGAGGGCGGCGAGCCTGGCCGCTTCGTCCTTCGGAATGGGAGTTCGAACGTCCACTGGCTGCTGCCTCGCTTCATCCACCTTGGATCGTGGGGCCCCACCTGTAAACCGCGAACCACTTGGAGCCCATACGGACGAGGCGGGCAGCCAGGCCCCCGCACGCACGAACGCCGCGGCGATCGAGCGAGATCGTCCGCGGCGTCCTTTGCTTCAGCGCGTGCCTAGTACCGGTAGTGGTCCGGCTTGAACGGCCCCTCCTGGGGCACGCCGAGGTACGCGGCCTGGTCCGGGGTGAGCGTGGTCAGCTTCACGCCCAGCTTCTCGAGGTGCAGCGCGGCGACCTTCTCGTCGAGCTTCTTGGGCAGCACGTGCACGCCCACCGGGTACTTGCCCTGCTCCGTCCACAGCGCGATCTGCGCGATCGTCTGGTTGGAGAACGAGGTGGACATCACGAACGACGGGTGGCCGTTGGCGCAGCCGAGGTTCACCAGCCGCCCGCGCGCGAGCAGGGTGATCCGCTTGCCGTCCGGGAAGATGAACTGGTCCACCTGCGGCTTGACGTTCTCCTCGCGGATGTCCGTCTGCGTCTCCAGCCAGTTGACGTCGATCTCGGTGTCGAAGTGGCCGATGTTGCAGACGATCGCCTGGTCCTTCATCGCCT
>CAZCWA010000160.1:0-10035 GCA_964502265.1 uncultured Myxococcaceae bacterium
ACGCATGCAGCTCAGCATCACCTTTCGACAGATGGACGCGTCTGACTTCCTCAAGAAGTACGCGCAGGAGAAGGTCGAACGGGTGAACCGCTACCTCGATCGCGCGGGCGAGGCGCACGTGGTGCTCTCGCTCGAACGGCACCTGCACAACGCCGACATCCAGATCCACTCCGGCCCCTACGTGCTGCGTGGGCGCGAGAAGAGCGAGGACATGTACGCCTCGATCGACGCGGCGGTGGACAAGATCGAGCGCCAGCTCAAGCGCTACAAGGACAAGCTGAAGAACCACCACCCGCGCAAGCACAGCGGGGCGGGGCGCCGGGTGCGGCACAACATCTTCGAGCTGCCGGAGCTGGACGGCGTGGAGGGGATGCAGGCGCTCGGGGAGACGGCGCCGCCGCGGAACCAGAACGACGCGGAGACGGTGGACCTCAGCGAGAGCGAGTACGGACAGGCGCTGGCGGCTTCGGCCGGGGCGTCGTCGGGCGCGTCGCGGATCATCCGCACCAACGAGTTCCTCGCCCGGTCGATGACGGTGGACGAGGCGGTGATGCAGCTCGACCTGATGAACAGCGCCTTCTACGTCTTCACCAACGCCGAGACCCACGAGATGAACGTCGTGTATCGGCGGGATGATGGACGTTACGGCCTCATCGAGGCCTCCGCCGCCGCGCGGTAGCCGCGCTGGTGCTTGCACCTCGGAAAGGGGACGGATAGACCCGGCCGCCAGATGAAGATCGCCGAGTTCCTCAGCCCGAAGGCGGTGGTCGCGCAGCTTCGCGCGCAGAGCAAGCCGGACGTGCTGGCGGAGCTGAGCCGGTCGCTGGTGGCCGCGCACCCGGAGCTGCAGCACGAGAAGCTGGTGGAGGTCCTCCAGGAGCGCGAGCGCCTGGGCTCCACCGGCATCGGCGAAGGGGTGGCCATCCCGCACGGCAAGCTCGCCGGCCTGCCGCAGCTCGTGGCCTCGTTCGGCGTCGCCCGTGACGGCGTGGACTTCGAGGCCATCGACGGCCGGCCCACCTACCTCTTCTTCGCCCTGGTGGCGCCGGAGAACTCGGCGGGCATCCACCTCAAGGCGCTGGCGCGCATCTCGCGGCTCTTCAAGAACCCGGACTTCCGCCAGGCCATCCTCGACGCGCAGAGCCCGGAGGAGATCTACCGGCTGATCGCGGAAGAGGACGCGCGCAACTAGCCCGGAGGCGTCGGCGTGGACGTCGTCATCCGGAGCGTGAACCAGCGGTTCCTCGACGAGGTCGCGTTCCCCTTCCTCCGGCGGGGGATGCACGACCGCGAGGCCGCGCTGGTGGCCCTGCTCGACCAGGTGGACGACGGCCCCACGCGGGTGCCGGCGGAGGCGCTGCTCGAGGGCGGCGATCCCCAGCGCCTGGGTGACGTGGTCTACCGGCTGCTCTTCTCCGACTGGCGGCGGTCCCCCTCGGGCTGGGAGGTGGCCGACGAGGGCGGGGCCTACGCAGGCGGGCTGGACGAGACGGTGCACGCGGCGCTGATGCTGACCGACGGCGCCTATCCCTACGCAGACGCGGCAAGCTCCCACGCCGAGCGCGATCGCGTGCTCTCGCCGCCCTTCCCCCACCGCGGGCTGCCGGCGTTCCTGGGCGGGGTGTGGGATCCGGTGCCGGACTTCGATCCGGGCGAGGCCCTGGCCACCCGGGGCGTGCGCGCCTTCCGGCCCGAGGAGGGCATGGCGCTGGCGGACTGGAGCTACCGCTCGCCGAAGGTGGTCGCGCAGTGGAGCGCGGAATTGCCGCGGGCCCTGCGCCACCTGATGCAGCGAGAGGTGGCGAGGCTTCGCCCCATCGAGATCCCCGAGGCGGACGAGGTGATGGACTTCTGGCTCGGCCGGGTGCCGCAGCCGCCGCCGCTCACCGTGTCCTTCACCGGGCTCGGGCCGGGCGCGTTCACCTGGGTGCGGACGGTGGCTTCGCTCGCCGGGCAGATCAGGCGAGCGGCCTCGCGCGACCAGGGGCTGACGGCGATCATCACCGGCTCGGCGTCGCGGACCTTCTAGGAGGGCGTCCAGACGTGGGGGCGACTTCTTGTTGAGGGTCCGGCACTGCTTTATGTCGGAGGGTTCATGCCCGCCGCCGACGCCGATCCCGCCGCCGACGCACAACAACAGTTCGAACGCCGCTACGGCGTGAACGGACCCGCGCGCCGACAGGCCCGGGAGCTGTGGAAGCTCCTGCGTGAGCTGCGCGAACAAGGTCAGGAGGCGGTGGCGCCGGCCGAGTGTGCGCGGCGGCTGCTCGCGCTGTGGGGCTGGGTGCTCGGGGGCCGCGGCGGAACGGACCTCTACGGGGCGGACGGCGCGGACGACCCGCGGACCGCGCGGCTGCGGTTTTTGCTCTCGGTGCTCGAGCGCGAGGAGGCCCTGGCCGCACCGGTGCGCGCGCGGCTCTCCGAGGTGCTCGCCCACACCAGCGTGGTGCGTCTGCTCTGCTCGTCCGGGCTGCCGTCGGAGACCGGGTTCTTTGGCGAGCTGCGGTCGCGGGTGGCGATGTCGCTGCTTCCCGACCCGCCGGACGACAGGGACGTGTCGCGGCTTCTGGCGCGCGCGTTCCGCAAGCCCGCGGACGTGGCGTGGCTCAAAGAGCTGTCGGACGCGGACGCGTGCCGGCTGGCGGACGCCCTCTTCGTCCCCGAGGCCCGCGAGGCGCTCTCCCGGCAGCGTCGGCGCGCGCTGGCGGTGGTGTCCACCCGGGTGGCGTCTTTGGGCGTGGCCGAGGACGTGGTGGTGCGCGCCGGCGACGATCCGCAGGGCCCGTTCCTGAGGTTGGGCGCGGTCTACACCGAGAGCCCCGCCGGCCGCGGCACCGTGGGCGAGCGGGTGGAGGTGGTGGCGGACTGCCGCGCGCGCTGCCGCCGCGTCTTCGCCCACCTCGACAGCCACGGGGTGAGCACGGACCTCGTCTACCGGCTGGAGTGCATCCAGCACGGGCTCGACCGGCTGGTGGCGCTGGAGGAGGCGCCGCCGGTGCGACTTCTGGCCGCGGTGCTGGTGGACGCGCAGAAGCAGCGCAGCGTGACCTCGCTGTTCAAGTCCACCTCGCGGCAGCTCGCGCGGAAGATCGCCGAACGCTCCGGTGACCACGGAGACCACTACATCACCCGGACCCGCAGGGACTGGGTGAAGATGCTGTCCTCGGCGGGCGGCGGCGGCGTGCTCACCACCGGGACCACCTTCCTCAAGTTCCTCGTGGGCTGGATGACGCTGCCGCTCTTCTTCGAGGGCACGTTCAACTCGCTGAACTACGCGCTGAGCTTCCTCGTGATGCAGATGCTCGGCTTCACGCTCGCCACCAAGCAGCCGTCGATGACCGCGGCGGCGATCGCGGCGGCGCTGGGGCGGGGGAAGGCCGGGCCCGAACGGCACGAGGCGGTGGTGGACCTGGTGGCCCGGGTGTCGCGCTCGCAGCTCGCGGCGGTGCTGGGGAACATCGGGCTGGTCATCCCCACCTGCATCGCGGCGGACCTGCTCTACCGGCACTTCGCCGGGCGCTCCTTCTTCGACGCGTTCGCGGGCACCTACGTGGCCGGGACGCTCCATCCGCTGAAGAGCGGCACCATCCCCTACGCGGCGCTGACCGGCGTGCTCCTGTGGATGTCGTCGATGGCGGCGGGGTGGCTGGACAACTGGGTCGCCTACCGGCAGCTCCCCGAGGCGGTCGCGCACAGCCCGCGCTTCCGAGCCTTCCTCGGCGAGCGCGGGGCGGGCGCGCTCGGACGGGTGATCGGCCGGTGGGCGTCGCCGTTCATGGGCTGCGTGAGCCTCGGCATGTTCCTGGGGTTCGTGCCGCTGCTGGGCGAGTTCTTCGGCCTCCCGCTCGACGTGCGCCACGTGACCCTGTCCACCGGCGCGCTCACGCTCGCGTTCCAGGGGATGGGCTGGGAGGGATTCGTGGCCCACGGCGGCCTGGCGGCGATGGCCGGGATCGGCGTCATCGGCCTGCTGAACTTTGGCGTGAGCTTCGCCTGCGCGCTGGTGGTGGCCGTCCGCTCGAGGGAGGTCCCCTGGCGCGAGGACGTCCGGCTGGGCGGGGCGCTCCTCAAGGGATTCCTCACCCGGCCGGGGAGGTTCTTCTTCCCGCCCGCGTCCCCTGGGCCCGTGGTGGGTGAGGTGGCGCTGGCCGGGGAGTCAATGGCCGTGCCCGCCGAGGAGCCGGGCGAACGCGGTCCGAGGTAGCTCCGCGTCCGCGCCTGCGTCTCGTCTTGCCCGCGCGGGACGTTGCCGGTTGGATGTCGCGGGCCATGCTCCTGTCCCGCCTGCTCGCGCCGTCCAGCCCCGAGTCCTTCTTCTCCGAGCACTACCTGCGCCGTCCGCTTCTGGTGCAGGGAACGGCGGGGGCGCACGCGGACCTCGCCACCGATGAGCGGATGGAGGCGGTGGCGATCGCCGGCTGCGACCTGCTGCTGGTGCGCGACGGGAAGCTGTGGCGCGGCGAGAGGCCGAAGGACGCGGAGGCGCTGCGGGCGCTGCAGGCGGAGGGGTTCACGCTGGTGCTCAGAAACCCGGAGCCGTTCGATGCGGGGCTGGCGGAGCTCTCCCGCACCTTCGCGATGGAGCTGGGCGGGGACATCAACCTGCACCTCTACCGGACGCCTGGTCATGCGCGCGGCTTCGACTGGCACTGCGATCCGGAGGAGGTCTTCTACCTGCAGGCGTACGGGGAGAAGCAGTTCGAGGTCCGGCAGAACACGCTCTTGCCCGCGCCCCTGCTGGAGAACCTCACCCGCTCGCCGGACCCTTCCGACGAGACGACCCCGGTGGAGACCTTCCACCTTCGTCCCGGCGACTGGCTCTACATCCCCGGTGGCGCCTGGCACCGCGCGGCGTCGGTGAGCGATGCGCCGTCCGCTTCCATCTCGGTGGGCGTGATGGCGCCGACGGCCCTGGATGCGCTCCCCTTCGCGGTGAAGCGGCTGACGTCCGATCCGAAGTGGCGCGCGCGACTGCCGCCGCTGGGGACCGCCTCGCACCTGAGCGATGCGGAGAAGGTCGCCGCCTGCCGGGCCACGTTCGCTGAACTGGGTGAGGCGCTGGCCCGGGAGCTCTCCAGCGACGCGCTGCCGATGCACGTGCTGGTGCAGCGCGCGATGGCCCGGATGCGGATGGGGCGCTGAAGCTACCTGACCGCGGTGTCGAGCAGGATCGTCACCGGTCCGTCGTTGACCAGCGAGACCTTCATGTCCGCGGCGAAGACGCCCTCCTCGACGCGGAGGCCACATTCGCGCAGGCGGGTGCAGAAGAGCGCGTAGAGCCGCTTCGCCTCCTCGGGCTCGCAGGCGTCGATGAAGGAGGGCCGGTTCCCCTTCCGCGCATCGCCGTAGAGGGTGAACTGGGAGATGGCCAGCACCGCGCCCTCACCGCCGAGGTCGAGCACGCTGCGGTTCATCTTCCCCGCCTCGTCCTCGAAGATCCGCAGCGCCGCGATCTTCTTCGCCAGCCACGCCGCCTCCGCCTCGCCGTCCCCCTTGCCCACGCCGAGCAGCACCATCAGGCCGCGACCGACCTCACCCACCACCTGCCCGTCGACCGTGACGCTCGAGGAGGTCACCCGTTGAATCACTGCGCGCACGTCAGCACCTCCAGGCCTGCGGCGGGAGCCCACGGGTAGAAGGGCGGCTGGGTCTCGGGGGGCGTCGGCGTGCGCTGTCTCACCCTGCCGGTATACGGTGCGCCCCCCGATTCATCGAGGTCACCCATGCTCAAGAAGCTCCTCTTCGGTCTGGTCGTCGTCGTCATCGCGGCCGTCGCGGTCGTGTCCATGCAGCCGTCGCACTTCAAGTTCGAGCGCTCGGCGACCATCGATGCGCCGACGGACGTCGTCTTCGCCCAGGTGCAGGACTTCTCGAAGTGGGCGGGTTGGTCGCCCTGGGAGAAGCTCGATCCGCAGGCGAAGAAGACCCACGAGGGCTCGCCCGCCACCGTCGGCGCCAGCTACGCGTGGGACGGCAACGATCAGATGGGCGCGGGGAAGATGACCCTCTCCGAGCTGAAGGCGCCCGAGTTCATCCGCATCCGGCTCGAGTTCCTGAGGCCGATGGCGGCGGTCAACGACACCCGCTTCACCTTCTCGAACGAGGCGGGGAAGACGCGCGTGACGTGGACGATGGAGGGCGAGAACGGGTTCATGTCCAAGGCCTTCGGCCTCTTCTTCGACATGGACAAGATGGTCGGCCAGAGCTTCGAGGAGGGGCTGGCAGCGATGAAGTCGATCAGCGAGGCCGAGGCGAAGCGTTTGGCTGAAGCTGCCGCCGAGACCGCTGCCGAGACGGTCGTCCCGGAGGATGTGGTCGCCGCGCCTGCGGTGCCGTAACGGAGCACTACGGCCCGACGTCGGCCCGGGCCTGTGTCGGTGAGGGCGTCATCGGCGCCCGCGCCCCGAGCGTGATCAACCCCTCTCCCATCGCCGCGCGGCGCTGCACCTCCGGGTAGTCCTCCCACGCCGTCCCGAAGGCGCGGTCGAGCACCACCGTGAAGAGCCCGTAGTGCCCGGTGTAGCGGGCGTGGTGCATGGCGTGGAAGCTCACCGAGTAGAGCACCCGCCCCAGCGCGCTGTGCCCGAACCACGGCGGGAAGAGCTCCACGTTGAGGTGGCCGACGACGTTGAGCAGGTAGTTGAGAAGGAAGTAGCCGGCGATGACCTTCAGCGAGACCGGCCAGACCGCGCCCACGCCGAAGACGAAGAGGAGCGCGCCGGACTGGAGGATCGCCCGCTCGATGACGCCGAAGGACAGCGAGGTGAGCGGGTGCGTGACCTTCGCCACGTGGTGCTGCGCGTGGAGGAAGTAGAGCCGCTTCGAGTGCAGCGCGCGGTGGGTGACGTAGAACCAGATCTCGTACCAGACGAAGAGCAGGCCGAACTGGGCGAGCGCCTCGAGCGCGCCCGGATCGCCGATGGGCACCGAGCCTGAGGCCCGCAGTGCGCCGACCAGGGCGCCGTCGAACGCGATGGTGATGAGCCCCGCGCGCAGCTCGCTGCGGAGCTGACCCTGAGAGAACGCCCGCCGGTACACGCGCCGCGCCTGTGCGAAGCGGCTGCGGGCGACGAAGAGCATCGCCGGGCCTACCACCAAGACCGCGCGCAGCAGGAAGTAGGCGATGAACGTGAGGATCGCCAGCGGCACCGCAGTGCTCACCAGGGCACCTGCGTGCAGATGCCCTCGGAGATGAAGCGCTCCGCCACGTCGCTGCCGTCTTCGAGCTGCGCGTTGACCCTCACCGGGCCGATGGAGCTGCCCACCACGGACTCCGGGTCCTCTCCGAGCATCAGCGTCAGCCGCTGGCCCGCCAGCAATTGCTCCCGCGCCTTCCGGCTCTCCCGTGAGCACGCTACGCCGGGCACCTGGACCTTGTAGTGGTAGGGCCCAAGCTGGGGCGCGACCCAGAAGCTTCCGTCGTTGGCGAAGGTCCACATCCCGCTGTCGCCGACGACGACGCGGCACGGCGCCTCGTGAACGCCGGAGCTTTCTGCCGGCGACCAGCCCGAGTGGAGCAGGTGGTAGTGCGCCGTCTTTCCGCAGCCGCTCACCCTCAGGCGCAGCACGCAGTCCACTTCCCAGCTCACTCTCTCGATCGTCTCGCAGCCGTGCTGCTTCTTGAAGAGGGCCCGCCCCCGCCGCTCGTCCTCGATCTTGGTGAGCTTCGGTGGCAGCGTCGAACAGCCGGCCAGGAGGGCGAGCAGCACCGTCGCGCTGGCGGAGAGGGGACCGAAGGAGGCGTCGTGTCGTGCGTCCACGCCGGCATCGTAGCGGCTTCGGGCTCAGGCCTTCTTCGGATCCAACGCATCCCGCAGCGCGTCGCCGAGGAAGTTGAACCCGAGCACCACCAGCGCGATCGCCAGGCCCGGGAAGAGGGCCACGTGCGGGGCGATGAGGAGGTACTGGGTCCCCTGATCCACCAGCGCGCCCCACGACGGCGTCCCCGGCGGCGCACCGAGGCCGAGGAAGGACAAGGAGGCCTCGGCGAGGATCACGCCGGGGATGGCGAAGGTGGCCTGCACCACCAGCGGGCCCATGGCGTTGGGCAGCAGGTGCCGGAAGAGGAGCCGCGGCGAGGATGCGCCCAGCGCGCGCGCGGCCTGCACGTAGTCGCGCTCTCTCAACGTGAGCAACTGCGCCCGCGTCAGCCGCGCGTAGCCGGTCCATCCCGTCACGGTCAGCGCGAAGATCACGTTCGCCAACGAAGGCCCGAGCACCGCGGTGATGAAGATCGCCAGCAGGATGCCCGGGAACGCGAGCAGCACGTCCACCACGCGCATCACCAGCTCGTCCACCACGCCGCCGAAGAACCCGGCCAGCCCGCCCAGCGTCACGCCCACCGCGGCGGAGAGGAGCACCGCGAACAGGCTCACGATCAAGGAGACGCGCGCGCCGTAGAGCACGTGGGTGAGCACGTCGATCCCGTTCTCGCCTGCGCCGAGCCAATGCGCAGAGGAGGGCGCCTGCAGCTCGGCCTCGAGGTTGATCGCTGACGGGCTGTACGGCGCGAGCACCGGCGCGAAGAGGGCGGTGAACACCAGCAGCGCCGCCACGCCCAGCCCGAACTTCCCGGCGGCGGTGCGCAGTGGAAAGCGCCACGCCCGCTTCGGCGTGCCCACGGCTGCGACCGGGGCTCCACCCATCGGCGCGCCCGCTGAAGGAACGCCCGCCGGCATCGATGTCGGAGCCGGAGAAGGACCGCCCGGCAGTGGCGCACCCGTCACGCTCATCGCCGCCTCACCCTCGGATCGACCGCCGCGTACGCCACGTCGGTGAGCGCGTTGACCGCGAGGTACGCCAGCGTGAACACCAGCACGGATGCGCGCACGAGGTTGTAGTCGCGCTGCTCGATCCCGGTGAGCAGCAGGGTCCCCATCCCCGGCCAGGCGAAGACCTTCTCGGTGACGATCGCGCCGCCGAGCAGCGTCCCGAACTGAAGCCCGAGCACGGTGAGGATGGGCAGCAGCGCATTGCGGAAGGTGTGCTTCCACAGCACCACGTGGCGCGAGAGGCCCTTGGCGCGGGAGACGGTGACGTAGTCCTCGCGCAGGGTCTCCAGCATCGACGCGCGCGTCATCCGCGAGAGGAACGCGGCCAGGGAAGTGCCCAGCGTCACGGACGGCAGCACCAGGTGCCGCAGCGACTCGGCGCCGGAGACGGGGACCAGGTCCAGCCACAGCGCGAAGACGATGATCAGCATCGGCCCGAGCCAGAAGTTCGGCAGGGCCACGCCGGTCACCGCCGCGCCCATGGCCGCGCTGTCCACCCACGTTCCCTTCCTCGACGCGGCCGAGACGCCGAGCGGCACCGCCAGCAACACGGCCACCAGCATCGACGAGAAGGTGAGCAGCAGCGTGTTGGGCAGCGCGGCGGCGATCTGCGGGAGGATCTTCTTCTGGAAGGGCGGAAGCGACGTGCGCAGCTCGCCGGTCGAAAGATCCCGGACGAAGAGCCAGAGCTGCCCGTACCACGGCTTGTCCAGGCCGACCGATCGGCGCAGCGCCTCGCGGTCGATGTTGGCGGCCTGCTCGCCGAGCATCACGTCCACCGGATCGCCCGGCACGAGGTTCAGGAAGAGCGACACCAGCACCACCGCGCCCGCGATGGCCACCAACGTGCTCAGAAGCCGCCTCATCGCGTGGCCACCTCACGCACTTCCCGCGCGCGCGCCAGCGGGGTGAAGAACCCGTGCGCGGACGGCTCGTAGCCGGCAAGGCGCTTCGACGACACCGCCACCGAGCTCTCGTGCCACAAGGGCACGTACGGCAGATCGCGGTCGAGCACGCGCTGGGCTTCGGCATACAGGCCCACCCGCTCGTCCTGCGTCACCGCGGACGCCTTCTCCAGCAGCACGTCGAGGTCTTCGTTCCGGTACGCGCCGCGGTTGAGCCCACCGAAGTTGTTCTCCTTCGTGGGGATGAACTGCGAGCTGTAGACCCAGCGCAGCAGGTCCGGCTCCACCACCGCCGCCCACTTGAGGGTGATGAGCTCGAAGTTCCCGCGCCGCACGTCCTGGAAGAAGGTCCCGAACTC
>CAZCWA010000161.1:0-9988 GCA_964502265.1 uncultured Myxococcaceae bacterium
AGTGCACGATCTTCATGTCCTTCGTGCGGATGATCACGTTGCCCGGGTACGCGTCGTAGCCCACGATCGCCGACAAGGTCGCGTTGGGGTCGATCACCGCCGGGTAGTTGATTTCAAAGCGCGTCACCCATCCCTTGAGATCAGCAGGGGTGGCGCGGGTGCCCCGGTTCGGCCCGTCATCGAGGGTGACGAAGAACTCGCCGCCCCGCCCCTCGTACGTCTTCCGCTTGTCGGGGATGACGACGCTCGCCTCGTGAACGCAGGGCGGGCACCACACCGCTGACCTGTCGAGCACCAGCGCCTTCGGCTTCGGCAGCCCGGCACCGTACGGCGAGTCTTCGGGGTACACCCCGTCGCCCGTGGGATTGTAGAAGTCCGAGAGGGTCACCGGCACCAGCGATCCCTCCTTGTTCAGCGACGCGCGCGGATATCCGTAGAACGTGTAGTTCGGGATCACCGAGCCGACGCCGATGCCGTACGGGCCGGGGTAGATCTGCTCGCCCACCGGTGCCTGACCGCCGCCCTCGAACTCGGGCGCCAGCTCGTCTTCGATGGGTGTGCCCAGCTCCACGGGCGCGTTCTGGCCGCACGCGATCAGCGCGACGACCGACAGGGAGAGAAGAGACTGAATCAGCGTGCGCATGTGGGCTCCGGGTAAGGCGTCAGTAACAGCTGAAGTACGAGATCTCGTTGCCGTTCTCATCCACGCCCGTCTTCTGGGGTGCATTGCAGTAGCCACTCGTCGCGCCCTGGTACGGCGCCAGACAAACTCCCCGCTTCCCTGTGGACGTCGTGGGGCACTCGGCGGAGCTGGTGCAGAAGCCGGTCTTCTTGGGGTGGACGCAAGCCCGCTCGGTACCGCGCAGGATCTCGCAGACCATGGTCTCGGGACAATCCGCATCGTAGCGGCAGGGGCTGCAGAACTGGGTGCCCGTGCAGGCACCGGACTTCGGCCGGCAGAAAGCGCCCTCGCACTGCTTGTCGCTCTCACAGTCGGAGTCCTCGGTGCAGATGGGGAGGCACCTCTTGCCGTCGAGGAGTTCCCTGCACCTCAAGTTCACTCCCCACGAGCAATCCACGTCGGTCTCGCAGGACGCGCAGGTATCGCGCTTGAGGCAGCGTCGCTCCTCGAGACAGAACTCGCCCTCCACGAACCGCCCACCCGAGGCTTCGATCTCCTCCCGGGTGATGCAGGCCTCCTTCGTCTGACCGCAGATCGCGTTGTTGCCCTTGCCCGTGTCGCAGATGGGACGAGCAACACGTGCGCGACCGCACTCGTAACCGGCGGGGCACTCCTCGTCTCCGGCGCAGGCCACGGTGCAGTACGAGCGCGAGTCACCGGGGCCGGTGCTGTGGCACACGTCAGAGCAGCCGGTGCCGAAGGGGCATGGGTCGCCGTACTCCATCGGCTCAACCTTGGTGCAGACTTGGATGTCGCGGCCGGAGTCGTCCTCCTTCGCCGGGAGGCACGACTGCGTGTAGCGCGCGCACTGCGAGTGGCCGGTGCATTCGAGGGTGCACTTGTTGTCCACGCAGGTATTGCCGGGCAGGCACTTGGAAGGGTCGCACTTCGCGACGCAGGTGCCGTCCTCGAGGATGATGCCGCCCACGCACCTGCGGGGCTCGCCGGCGTCGGGGGGCTCCTGGCCGGGGTCTGAAGAACAGGCCACGGTCACCGCGGCGAGGAGGAGCGCAGGGAGTAGGAGCTTCACGGGAGGGTGAAGCAATCACACTGTTCTATTCGGATCCAGCCGCCCGGCCCCTATACTTCAGGCCGATGCGCTTTCCTGCTCCCCTGCCCGCCCTCTCCTCCGCGGTCCTCCTCCTCATCGCGTTCGGCGCAGGCTGCGCAACGCCCTCCGGTGCATCCGACAAGGGCACCTCCGAGAGCGCGAGCGGCCCTGCGCAGGCGACAGACTTCACGCTGCGCACCGTCGAGGGGCGCACGTTCCGGCTCTCGGACCACCTGAAGAAGGACATCATCCTCCTCAACTTCTGGGCCACCTGGTGCACCCCCTGCCTCGGCGAGATGCCGGAGCTGGAGAAGATGCACCAGGCGCTCAAGGGCCAGGGCGTGCAGATCGTCGGCGTCTCCATGGACGGTCCGGAGAGCGTGGCCAACGTGCAGCCCACCGTCCGGCGGCTGGGCGTGACCTACCCGGTGCTGCTCGACGAGGAGACCCGAGTGGTCGGCGTCTACAACCCGCGGCGGGACGCGCCATACACGGTGATCATCGATCGCGAAGGGCGGGTGGCGCAGCGGTTCGTGGGCTACGCGCCGGGCGACGAGGCCAAGCTCGAGGACGCGCTGCGAAAGCTCCTCGCGGGCGAAGCCGGCGAGGCGAGCGAAGCGGACATGACGGGCGCGGCCACGGGTTCCGGTAGCGCGCAGTGAAGCTGCAGCGCCTCGTGCTGTGCGCGCTCGTGGGCGCGGCCGGACTCCTCCCCTCCAGCGCCCGGGCGATCGACATCCCCACCGGCGGCACGCCCGCGCGGGTCGAGGTGACCAGCGCGACCATCGCCGCCTGGCACGCCAACAATCAGAACCCCACCTCGTGTGATGACGACTTCGGGGAGCTGCTCGAGCGCTTCAACGTGCTGGGCTCGTGGGAGCAGTGGCAGGCCGGGCTGCGGATCGACGCGGCCTTCTACCATCCGCGGCCGGAGCTCACGCTCGCCGGCACCCCATGCCGCCCCGCGGATCTGCAGGGCCGCTACCTCGACGTGCAGACGCTGCCCACGCGCCCGGGCGGGCCGCTCCCGGAGCGGCTGTGGCTCGGCTACACCGGCCGCAATTTCGAGGTGACGCTCGGCGACAGCTACGTCTCCTTCGGCCGAGGGCTGACGCTCTCCCTGCGGAAAACGGACGAGCTCGGGCTGGACAACACCCAGCGGGGCCTGCGCGCGCGGTGGAGCGGCGAGCGCGTCTCCGGCACCGTCGTCGCCGGTCTCACCAACATCAACAACGTGGACGAGGCCTCCGGGCGCTTCGAGCCAGATCCCAACGACGGCATCATCGGCGCCACCGCGGACATGCACCTCTTCGATCGCCTGCGGGTGGGCGGCAGCGCGGTGACGGTGCTCTTCAACGAGCCGGTCTCCTCTTTTGCTCCGCCGGACACGCGCAACTTCGACGAGCGCTGGCTGCTGGCGGGCCCGCGCATCGACGCGCCGCGACTGACCGACTGGCTCGGCGTCTACCTCGAGGGCGTGGCGCAGCGGCGCACCAGCATCGAGGGCGAGGTGGAGACGGGCTACGGCCTCTACGGCTCCGCCACCGCCTACGCGGGCGCCTACACCGTGCTGGTGGAGGGCAAGGCGTACGGCGATCTCGCGGTGGTGCAGCCGACCCTGGGCTCGGTGGACTTCGGCGCGGTGCAGTACACGCAGCTCCCCACCCTCGAGCGCGTGCAGCAGCAGCTCGAGCACCCGCAGCAGAACGTGGCCGGCGGCCGCGTGCGCGTGGACTGGACGGCGAGCCCCACCCTCGGCCTCTACGCCAACCACGGCACCTTCCGGGATTGGGGCGGCTACCTGGATCCCAACGGCTCCGCCTTCCTGCCCGGGACGATCCACGACCCGTACGTGGGCCTCATGTTCCACGGCGCGCCCTGGCGGATCCACGCGCAGACCGGCGCGCGCTTCGTGCTGGTCTCGGGCAGTGCGGTTAGGATGGACGCGCACGCGGACGTGGACGTGGGCGCATCTCTGGGCGGCGGGCACTCGGTGCAGGTGCATGTCGTCCACCAGGAGCGTTCGAAGATCATCCTGACCGAGTCCCGTTGGCGCGAGGGCACCCTGCAGGCCGGCTGGCGCTGGCGGCCGCACTTCGCCCTCTCCGGCATCCTCGACTACACCACCGAGGCCGGTCAGTCGCAGACCTGGTACCCGGGCGTGAGCGGCGAGTGGGAGATCACCCCCTCCTCCAACCTGCGCGTCTTCGCCGGCCAGTCGCGTGGCGGCCTCAAGTGCGTCTCCGGCGTGTGCCGCGTGTTCCCGCCGTTCACCGGCGTGAAGGGGACGCTGACGCTGCGCTTCTAGGCCGGCGTCCGCCCGCCCGCCCGCTTCACTTTTGCTGCGGTGCGCTGCGGACTGTGGCGGGGGAGTTCTGTTACACGCGCCGCACATGAACGATTTCGACGCGCTGATCGAAGGCTACCGCCGCTTCCGCGAGACCGACTGGGTGCCGCAGAGGCGGCGCTGGGAGCGGCTCGCGCAGGGGCAGTCGCCGGCGGTGATGATCATCTCCTGCTGCGACAGCCGGGTGGACCCGTCGATGATCTTCGACTGCGGCCCGGGCGAGGTCTTCGTGCTGCGCAACGTGGCGAACCTCGTGCCGCCGTTCGCCGAAGGCCGGGGCCGGCTCGCGGCGTCCGCGGCGATCGAGTTCGCGGTCATGGAGCTGAAGGTGAGTGAGATCGTGGTGCTCGGCCACGGGAGCTGCGGCGGCATCCGCGCGGCGCTGTCGGGGCGCGACCTCGGGAACCCGGGCTCGAGCTTCATCGACGACTGGATGTCCATCCTCGACGACGCCGCCGCCCGCGTCCGCGCCCGGGCAGAGAAGGATCCCTCCATGGACGCGCACCTCGCGCTCGAGCACGACGCCGTCCGCGTCTCGCTGGAGAACCTGCGCACCTTCCCGTTCATCCGCGACGCCATCGCCGCCGGCAGCCTCAAGCTCCGCGGCGCGTTCTTCGCCATCGCCCACGGCGAGCTGCACCTGCTCGACGAGAAGACCGGGCAGTTCGCCGCCGCGAAGTAGCGGCTATCCGGGCATCGGCGTCAGCGCCGGCCCGAAGCGGCGCAGCGTCACGCCCTCGCACTCGGGGCAGGACCCGGGGGCCGAGGCCGCGGTGAACTGCGTGTGGCAGCGCGGGCAGTATGCGCCGTCGTCCACGTCAGCTTCCGGCGCGGCGTGAAGCAAGGCCTTCGCGTCGAGCCCCACCGCCGCACACACCCCTTCGATCCGGCGCTGCAGCGCCGCGCGCAGCCACTGCTCGTCGGAGCGTGCGCCGCCATCTCCCGCGGCATCGGTGGCCCCCAGGGAAGCCGGCTGAAGCGGCCACTCGAGTTCCGCCAGCGCGTTTCTCAGCCCCGGCGAGAGCGCGTCCTTCGGCATCACGGTCGCGGCCGCAGCCAGGGGATCGAAGTCGCCCAGCACCTCGGCCCGCACCTCATCGGCGCTGCGGATGAGCGCCAGCGGCGAGAGCGTGTTGATCCACCGCTTGCCCACCGGCGTGCGCTCCTCGGGGCTCAGCAGCGCCCGCTGCGTGAGCCAGTGGTTCAGCCCGCATGCGAGCCATGCGAGCCCGCCCAGCCCCAGCACGTGCTCCAGCCGCGTCCCGAAGCCGAGCACTGCGATCCACCCGAACGTGATGACCGCGAAGAGGAGGTTGCACGCGGCCACCAGCGGCCAGCCACCGCGGCAGAAGGCGTGGCGCCGCGCTCGAATCGCCGCACCATCGAACCGCGCATCGAGGAACACCCGCAGCCGCTGCTCGCGTTCTGCGTCTCCGTTCAACCGGGAAAGGTCCTCTGCCAGTTCCTTCAGCGCGAGCGCGAAGCGCCGGGTGCCCAAGCGCGCGACCACCCGGCCATCCACGAGGACCTCTGCCTCCTTCACCGAGACCCGGATCCGGGCGCCCGCTTCCGACCACCGCACATGCACCGCGTCGTCGGGCGGGATGCTCCAACCACGCGCGGCGCCACCGCCCATGCCTGCGAGCGCGGGCCACACCGTCATCCCCGAAGGCCCGAGGAGGATGGGCAGCCGCTCCACCACGTACACCGCGCCGAGCGGCGGCAGCGGAAAGCCCACCACCAGGGCGCGCTTCCACGACGCCGAAGGATGAAACGGTTCGACCAGCCGCCAACGTCCCGGCCACAACGAGCGCAGCGCGAGCGAACGCGGGCCCACGGTGCGGACGCACTCGACGAGGTAGACGACGACGAGGAGAAGGAGCAGCTCGAACAGCGGCGGCAGCCCCAGTCCCTCCAGACCTTCCATCAGACCGGCGGGCTACTGCTGCGACTTGCCGCCGAAGAGCTTCTTGATGCCGGCGCCCAACGCGAGCGCGCCCACCAGCAGGAACTTCCACAGCCGGCCCAGCAGCCCGCTCTTCGCGGCCACGCCGAGCGCACCGCCAGTGACCAGCGCGGCCAGCCCGTACTCGGCCACCTTGTCGCCCTTGCGGAAGGAGGCGTAGTCCTCGCCCTGGGTGAACGCGAAGCCGGCCAGCAGCTTGCGGAACTTCGGCAGCTCGCGCTCCACCTCTTCCGGCGTGACCAGCAGCGTGACCTCCATCACCCCGCGCCGCCCGAGCAGCCGCACGTTGTAGTTCACCGACTCGCCGCCGGTGGTGAGCTCGCGGACGATGGGCGCCCACTCGAGGTTGTTGGTCGCCTCGTCGTACTTCGGCTTCATGTGCCAGCGGTTGATCTCCAGCGCCGAGTGCCCGCGCGTGGTGAGGATCTTGTTCGCCTCCGCCTGGCCCTCGCGCATCGCCTTCAGCATCGCGTCCGCGTCGAGATCGTCGCCCTCGTCGTCCTTGATGTAGCCGACCTCGTCGAACTCGAAGATGACCATCAGGTTCTCGTCCGCGATCGTCCCCAGCTCGCGGCCGGTGGCGATGTTGCCCATCGCCTCCATCAGCTCCTTCGTGCCCTGCTCACCGGTGAAGACGAAGCCCTCGGGGACGTCCACCTCCGCCCACTTCCCGAGCCGCCCCTTCGTCGGCCCCGCCTCGAAGCCGAAGGAGCCCTCCAGCGATCCCGTCTCCTCCCCCTCTTCATGGGTGTGCGGCGTGCCGGTGTCATGGGCGCGCGCGGTGGCCGGTGCCTGGGCGAGGAGGACCACGGCGAGCATCGCGGACGGGATCAGGGTCTTGCGAAGGAGCATCCCGCGGCTTCTTGCACGCCACCTGCGCAGGGGTCAAACCGGCCGCCGGGCGATCCCGAAGCGGACCCCAGGCGCAAGGCGCAAGGTGACGTTCTCGATTGCGCGAACGTCCCTCCCGGGAGGCGCTCCGTGCATTGCCAACGCCGCCCGAGTGCGCGATTCGTAGGCCGACGTGGGGGTGGAACCGTGATCAACAAGCGCCTGATGCCGCGTCAGCGGCGTCGGTTCAGGGTCGAGCTGGAGGGCAATCTGCTCTTCACCGTGGACGTCTCGCCGGGCGGCTTCTGCGCCGAGTCGATGCGCGTGCTCCCGCCGGGAACCCAGGTCCGCGGCCGCATCCGGATCAACGAACAGGAGCTGGACTTCACCGGCCTCATCGCCTGGGCGAAGGCCAGCGAGCCGCGCCTTCAGCTCCGAGGCCGCATGGGCATCCGCCTCACCGGCGCGCCGCCCGCGTACTTCAGCCTCTTCCAGAAGACCGGTCCCGGAGGCCCGCTCAGAGCCTCCCCGGAACGCTGATGCCGCGGATGCGGCGGTAGAGGGAGAGCGCGTAGCGGTCGGTCATGCCGCTCACGTAGTCGGTCACGCGCAGGAGCCGTCCGTAGCGGGTGGGCTCCTCCGGCAGCGCGCCCTCCTGATCGCGAAGCAGCTCGAGCACCTTCTTCTGACGGGTGCTCGGCTTGCCCTCCGCGCTGAGCACGGCCTCGACGAAGTCCTCCAGCAGCCCGCCGATCGCCTCGTAGCCGGCGAGCTCGATCTCCAGCACCAGCGCCGACTGGTAGCACTTCTCCCGCGCGAACCCGTTGAGCGCGTTGAGGTCCCCGCCGGAGGGGATGACGTCCTTCAGCGTCTTCGCGAGCTTCCCCGCCAGCAGCGCGTCCTCATGCGAGAGGAACGCCTCCACGCACTCGTCGATGAGCTGGTTGATCGCCACCGCGCGCAGGTAGCCAACGCGCTCGCGGGGAGACCGGATGGTGGAGGTCGCGAGCTGACCGCCCCAGCGCCGCACGATCGGCAGCAGGCGCTCCTCGGCCTCGTGGGCGGTGACGAGGTTCAGCCGCACGCCGTCCTCGATGTCGAGGATCGAGTAGCAGATGTCGTCCGCCGCCTCGACGAGGTACGCGAGCGGGTGCCGCACGTGCGCCTCCACCGCGTCCGCGCCCTCCAGCGGCAAGAGACCGACGTCTGCGCAGAGGGCCCGGAACGCGTCGCGCTCGGCGAGGTGCACGCCCTGCTTCTTCAGCTCCGGCCGCTTCTGCAACGCACCCAAAGAAGCCTGCGCCGCCGCGTCTCCGGACAGCCGCGGGTACTTCATGAACGTGGCCAAAGTGGCCGCGGTGAGCCGCATCCCGCCCGCGCTCTCGAGCTGCAGCCGCGCCAGGGTCCTGAACCCCTGCGCGTTTCCCTCGAAGCGGGTGAGGTCCCCGCGCTCCGCCTCCGCCAGCCCTGCCAGGGCCTCCTTGCCCACGTCGTTGCGGCGGAAGAACTCGCCGATCGCGTCTTCGCCCGCGTGTCCGAAGGGCGGGTTGCCGATGTCGTGGGCGAGGCACGCCGCCGAGACGATGGCCCCGAAGTCGCTCGCGGTGACGTCGCGCAGCCCGTGCCGTTCGATCACCGTCGCCCCCGCCGCGTGCGCGAGCGAGCGTCCGACCGAAGCGGCCTCGAGGCTGTGCGTCAGCCGCGAGTGCACCACGTCGTCCTCGGGCAGCGGGAAGACCTGCGTCTTGTCGTGCATGCGCCGCAGCGCGTGCGAGAAGATCAGCCGGTCCCAGTCGCGCTGGAACTGTGAGCGGGCCGCCTCGCCCTCGCGCTTCTTCACCCTCCCGCCGGCGTCCACGCGCGCCTGCGAGAGGAGCTCTGACCACGTCATCATGCGGCCCTTGTACCGCACGTTCCTACGGCGTCAGGTCCTCGCGGCGGCCGGTGCCCGCGCCGTTGGGCCTCGGCCAGTGCGTCCGCAGCAGCGGGATGCCGGCCAGCGCATAGGCCTCGAGCCGCAGCACGCCTTCGCGGGCGACGAGCGCATAGAGGACGTCCCCTTCGAACAGGGCGCCCTCCACCTCGGGCGCGCCCTCGATCGGGCAGAGCATCGCGCGGCCGCCGGGGACGAAGAGCTGGAGGTCGGTGCGCCGCCCATCGAGCGGCGTGGCCTCGGTCAGGGTGAGCACGCCGCCGGTGAGCGGAACCGCGGTCAGCGCGGCCTCGATGAGCCGGCCCTCCACGCTGCCGGGCAGCACGCGCGCCTCCCACGCCTCCGCGTTGGCATTGAGCGGGGTGGCGCGCAGGATGACGCTCTGCGAGGCCGGGCCGCACACGAGGGGCTCCGGCTCGCGGCAGGCGCGGAAGAACGCGTAGGCGCTCTCCCCGTCGCTGAGCGTCTCGAACTCGACCGGCGTCTCCCCGCTCCCGGGCGCGTCCTCGTCCACGAGCGAGAGGACGCCGGCGTCCGCCCCCACCACCACCCGTCCGCCGACCGCAGCGGCCTGGCCGCGCTGCACCGCCGAGAGCGCCTGTCCGCCGTGCACGCCCAGCACCGAGGGCTCGAGGACCACCGGCCTCACGCCGCCTCCCTCCGTCTCGCCGATGCCGCCCAGCAGCGCCGGCTCCAGCGGCCAGAGCCTCATCAGCGGCCCCCCATTGCCGTGCAGCCAGAGCGCGCCGCCGCTCACGCCCTCACCGTCCTCCGCCGCCAGCGCGAGCGTGCTGCCGAAGGCCGTCTGCGGCTTGCGCGCGGTGGCCACCGTCCCGTCCGAGTGCAGCCGCATCACCGCCACGCCCGCCCCCGCCGGCGCCCCGTTCGAATCGAGGAAGGACGCCGCCACCCAGACGCCGCCATCCCGCTGCACCGAGACCGCGCCCGGGGGGAGCACCGCCGCCCCGTTGGCGGGCGTGAACGGCACCGTGTCGAGCGGGAGCGACCACACCTGTGCGCCGTTGGAGGTGAGGTACGCGGTCAGCGCCTCCGCGTCCGAGAGCAGCACGCCGCCGGGCGCGACGCCCTGCAGCACCACCTCGCCCGGCCCCGCGTCGAGCGCCGCCTCGAAGCGCAGGAACCCGTTGGGCGTGTACGAGAGCAGCGCGCAGCCGCCG
>CAZCWA010000162.1:0-9982 GCA_964502265.1 uncultured Myxococcaceae bacterium
GCAACACGGTGGTGCCGCCCAACGGCTTCCTCGTGCTCGGCCAGAGCACCGACCCGGTGGAGAACGACGCGGCCGGCGTGCAGTACGCGTACGGCGTGACCTTCGAACTCGCCGACACCGGCGGGACGCTCTCGCTCAACCGCGGCAACCCCGTGACCAGCATCACCTGGGACGGGACCGTGGGCGGCAACGGCGTCTCGCTGCAGTCGGACATGTCCGCAGCGCTCTACGCGTCCGGCACGGCCGGCGGTTCTCAGTGCGCCTCGGACGACCCGTTCGGCACCCAGACCCCGCAGCAGATGGGAACGCCGGGCACCGCCGGCGCCTGCTACCCGTACGCGATGTCGTCCATCGCGGGGGCCTTCGAGGACATCTCGGCCACCGGGACGAAGATCGCGCTCTCCAGCGCGTACACCGGCATCGCGCAGGTGAACCTGCCGGCGCCGTTCACCTATTACGGGGTCACCTACAACACCTTCTCGGTCACCGTCTGCGGGATCATGACCCTCGGCTATACGCTGACGGCTCCGCACGACACGGTGCAGGACACCGTCCCGTCGACCAGCGCGCCCAACGGCACCCTGGCGATCTTCTGGGACCGGATCGTCCGCAACGGGAGCGACGGCCTCTACATGCTGCGGCAGAGCAACTACACGATCGTCTCCTGGCAGGACTTCCGCATCTACGCCCAGGGCGGCAACCAGTTGAACTTCCAGATCAAGCTCTTCGACGACGGGACCATTGAGTACCACTACGGCAACATGGACCCCGGCACCTACGCCCCCGACCGCACCCGCGGCTCGGAGGCGACGGTCTGGATCGAGAAGGAGGACGGCACCTCTGCGCTCCCCTACAGCATCCGCCAGAACGGCGGGATCCAGGCCCACTCCGGCGTGCGGTTCACCCCGCTCTAGGCCCCCACGAGAACGACAACGAGGACAAGGATCATCATGTCTCGCACGCATCTGAATCGGACGTTCCCCGGGGGATCGGCGCTGTTCGCCGGGCTCTTCGCAGCCGTGCTGGCAACCGCCGGCTGCTCCCCCAAGCCGCAGCCCGTACCGGAAGCCCCGGTGCCGGCCACGGTGTCGCAGTTCAACGTGGACAAGACGGCGCTCGACGAGGCCGGTCCGGTCACGCTCTCCTGGAAGCTGGAGAACGCGACCTCTCTCTCCATCGCCACCCTCACGGGTGAGGCGGTGGAGGTGACCTTCGCCCTCGAGGGTTCGGTCACGGTGGAGGTGGAGCACGACACCTTCTTCGTCCTCACCGCGCGCGGCGAGGGCGGCTCGGACTCGGCGGTGGCCGGCGTCACCGTGGGCACCGACCGCCAGCCGGGCGTCCTCTTCACCGTCACCCCCGCGCAGATCGCCTACGGCGAGAGCGCCACGCTGGTGTGGAGCGCGCCCGCGGGCACCGTCTCCATCACCGCCGGCGGGCAGATGGTGATGGGCACCGGCGCGCGCCAGGGCAGCCTGCGCGTCTCCCCCGCCTTCACCACCGAGTACGAGGTCACCGCCGGCGATCACACCGCCAGCGTGACCCTGAACGTGGCGCCGAGGGTGCAGGCCTTCACCACCGACGTCACCTCGGCGATGCCGGGGGACGAGGTCACCCTCTCCTGGTCCGCCGGTGGCGCCACCCGCGTGTCGATCACCGCGGACGGCCGCGGGGAGATCTTCGAGACGACGCAGCCCGGCGCGATGGTGGACGGCTCGTTCACCGACACGGTGCCGGAGCTGCTGCCCTCGCAGAACGGGCTGGTCCGCTACGTGATCACGGCGGAGAGCACGTCCGCCACGGTGTCGAAGGAGATCACGCTCTGGGTGGGCGTGAACCCGGCCGTCGCCGAGTTCAACGTGCCGCCGTTCGGCCGCGAGGGCGGGACCTTCCCGGTGAGCTGGAACGTGGTGGGCGCTGACCGGTTGGAGGTGCTGGTGGATGGCCTCAAGGTGTTCGTCTCCAGCAACGCGGCGCAGGCCGAGGCGCACAGCATCGAGCTGCAGACGCCGCCGGCCTCGGCGATGGTGACCCTCCGGGCGACCAACGCGCGCGGCGGCCAGGCCGTGGACCAGAAGCCCACCGCTCCCGTGGGTGAGCCCTCGGTGGCGTTCATCAGCGCGAGCCCGAACCCGCTCCCGGTGGGTGGCTCCCCGGTCACCGTGACCTGGAACGCGCCCAACGCGCGCAACCTGGTGATCAGCGACAAGCAGACCGGGCGCGTCGTCCGCCGGATCGAAGGGCTCGCCGCCGAGCAGGGCCAGGTGGACGTCTACCCGAACCGCCAGACCGACTACGTCATCTCGGTGGACAACACCATCGGTGACATCGCCGGCTCGGAGGTGGCGGTGTCCGTCAACCAGCCGGCGAGGCTGGTGTTCAGCCCGGCCGAGGTTCCTCCCGGCGGAACCCTCACGATCGCCGGCACCACGGTCCCCGGGGTGACGTCCGTGCGCGGCGCCCCCCACGGCATGGCGCAGGTCAACCTTCCCGGCACGGAGTTCGTGAACATCGTGGGCAACGGTGGGGAGAGCATTGCCTACAGCGGTCCGGACACCACGTCGAAGCTGGTGACCCTGCCGGATACCTTCACCATGCCGATGTTCGGCGGGATCATGGGCGGCAACGAGGTCGCCATCTCCATCAACGGCTGGTTCGCCTTCCGGTCTGCGTCGCTCACCGGTCCGGACGCGTCGACCCCGCTGCCAAGCACGGCGCTGGGCGAGTGGGCCATCGCCCCGTTCATGGAGGACCTCCGCGACGTGAGCGGCGAGATCTACTACCGCTTCGACTACGTGGACGGCGTGCGCCGCTTCATCGTCCAGTGGGACAACGTGCAGATCGACCTCAACAACAGCGTGGTCTCGGGCTCCTCGCTCACGTTCCAGGCCCAGCTCTACGCGGATGGCCGGGTGGTGTTCGCCTACCAGACGCTCGACGGGGTGACCACGCAGGTCCCCAGCATCGGCGTTCAGGACGGGACCATGACCCTGGCGGCGGTGGCGAACATCACGCCGGCGGCGGGTGACACGATCAGCTTCTTCGGCGACGTGCCGCTTCCGGTCGACTTCCGCGCGCAGCCGGGCACCCTCGCCGTCACCGGCGTGGCCCCCACCTTCGAGATCGAGTTCACCGAGGAGCTCCCGGTCATCGAGCCGGGCAAGTTCTTCATCTCCGAGGTCAACCCGTTCCCGCACGCCTCGGCGCCCGAGGGGGAGTGGTTCGAGATCACCAACACCGACTTCCGCAGCTACGACCTCTCGGGGTGGGAGCTGGACTTCGGCGGCGGGCTCGTCCACACCATCCCGGACACGGCCAACCTGGTCCTCCCTCCGGGCGGCACCCTGCTCTTCGCCTCCAGCGCGGACACGGCGCAGAACGGCGGCATCACCCCGGACTACGTCTACCCGTCCACGCTGGTGATGCCGGACACCGCCGGCTCCATCTCGCTGAGCCTCGCCGGCGCCTCCTATGCGCAGGCGACGTGGAGCGCGTCCACCGGCCAGTCGCAGGGCGTGGCGGTGAAGCTCGACCCGGTGCTGCCGAACCACATGTTCATCGCCGGGGTGACCCAGAGCACCTGCGCCTCGAGCGGGAGCTACGGCCAGCAGATTGGCAGCCCGGGCGTGCGCACCGCGCAGTGCTTCCCCTACCGGCTGGAGACGCTGGCGCAGGGGGACTTCGAGCCCATCCACGCCATCGGCACGAAGATCAACAGCAGCAGCCAGACCCAGGACTTCCTGGTGACCATGACCACCACCAATGGCTCGCTGCCGGTGCCGCTGCGGTGGGGGCACAGCCTCTACAACACCGCCTACGTGTCGGACAACGGGTACATCGTGCTGCGGAATCTCCCGGGACAGGCAGCCTTCACCTGCACGGGGAACTGCTACAGCGCCAACAAGACGGCGGTGACGGCGGTGGATCCGAACGCGGTGATCGCCCCGTTCTGGGACCTGCTCTCCATTCACCCGTCGATCACGCACTCGGGCTTGTACACGCTGCGGCGCGACCCGGACGGCATCCCCGGCACCGGCGACGAGTACACGATCTTCTCGTGGGAGGGGCTGCGCTACAGCACCACCACCACCTACGACCTGAACTTCCAGGTGAAGTTCTTCGACAGCGGGGACATCGAGTACCACTACGGCAGCATGGCGGGCCCCAACACCACCATCACCCGCGGGACTTCGGCCACCATCTGGCTGAACTCGGAGGATGGCCGCAGCGCCCTGGTGCACAACATCACCACCAGCTTCGGGCCGGGCGTGGACTCGAACAGCGCGCTGCGTTTCCGCTACGTGCCGTAGCGCGGGACGCTCAAGCGCATTGTTGAAACAGTGGGCGGGGCCGTTCCGGGGAAACCGGGGCGGCCCCGCCGCTTTTTTGGCGATGACCGCCCGTTTCGTACCGCCGGACGGAAGAAAATCGGCAACACCCCCCTTCTTTCAGCTTTGCAATGTCCGCTAGACTGCAGGGCTGTCCCCTCAGCGGCGCTGGTGTGACACCGCCGCCACCCCTGCCAGACGAACCGGAGCAATAACCTTGATGAATCGGACGCCGAAGCTCGTCGTTCTCCTCGCCGCCACCATCGTGGCGGCGTGTGGGGAGCGAACCGTGGTCTACCCGGAGCTGCCCCCTCCCCCGTCGATCAAGTCGTTCACCGCCAGCAAGGCGAAGATCAACCTCGGCGAGACGGTGACGCTGAGCTGGTCTTCCGAGGGCGCGACGTCGGCCGAGCTGCTGGACGACGCCGGCAACAAGCTCGAGTTCACGGGCACCCCGGCGGAGGGCACGGCGGAGGTGAAGCCGGAGCGGTCCACCTTCTACGTCCTGCGGGTGAAGGGCGAGGGCGGGCGGGACTCCGCCTTCGTTCAGGTCGCCGCGGGTGAGGACCTGCGGGAGGTCTTCCTGGTGGCGGTGCCGCCGGAGGTCCGGTCCGGTCAGCCGTCCTTGCTGCTGTGGTCGGCCCACAGCGCGAAGGTGGCGAAGATCCAGACGTCGTTCGGCCAGGAGCTGCCGCTGAACGCGGAGGCGGGCGCGGGCACGCTCGAGGTCGCCCCCGCGCGGACCGGCGTCTACACCCTGGTGGCCAGCGGCGTGGACGCGTCCGAGAACCTCACCCGGAGCCAGGAGATCAAGGTGCGCCCGGTGGTGGAGCGCGCGGCGCTGAGCGCGGGCGCGGCGAAGGTGGGAGAAGCCCTGAAGATCGAGTGGACCACCCGGGGCGCGGGTGAGCTGGTGGTCCGCGAGGCCACCTTCGGCGAGCTCGGCCGCCACACCTTCCCCGGCCAGGCGGCGCAGGTGGACCAGGGCGAGGTGCTCTTCACCGTCCCCGCCGCGCTTCCCTCCGGTGAGGCGGTGCCGGATGGCTTCCCGCTGCGGTTCACGGTGCAGGTGAAGACGGCCAACCCGGCGGTCACCCTCGATCGGGAGCTGCACGCGCACGTGGGCGAGGGTCCGGCCATCGTCCAGTTCAACGTCCCTTCGGCGGTGACGGAGGGCAAGCCGCTCGCGCTCTCGTGGGTCACCCGCAACGCCGCCCGCCTCCAGCTCTTCGCCAACGGCGCGCTCATCCACGAGCCGCTGCCCGCGGATGTGGGGACCATCAACGAGGGCAACCTCACGCTTCCGCCGGTGGACGGGGAGACGACCTTCGAGCTGCGGGCCACCAGCCACCTCGGCGCTCAGGTCAGCGCCACGCGGACGGTGGCCCGGGTGGCGCTCCCGGTGATCGACAGCTTCAATCTTCCGGCTTCGGTGAATGCGGTGGGCGATGCGGCAGCCGCCACCTGGACGACGCAGCACGCGACCCGGGCTTTCCTCCGGATCAAGAACGGCCCCAACCTCGCGGTGGTCCCCGCGGCGCAGGTGGCCAACGGGACGCTGCAGATCTACCCGGGCCAGCAGACCACCGTGGTGCTCGAGGCGTACAACGACGCCGGCGACCACGTCAGCGCCGAGCGCACCATCAGCGTGGCGGGACCGTCTGCGCTCTCCGCGGACCCGTCCCCGCTCACCACCGGCGGTGAGGTGACGGTGACCTGGAGCTTCCCGCCGGGGCTCGCGGCCACCGTGTACGGCGACCCGCTGGAGAACCACCTCAAGAACAACCCGTCCAACGAGTGGCTGGACCTCGCGCTCCACTCGGAGGCGAAGGCGCTCCACTTCGATAACCCGTTGAACGGCGTGACCACGCTCCCGCTGGAGCTGCCCTTCCGCTTCCCGTTCGTCAACATGCTGGCCGAGCACTTCTTCGTGTCGGTGAACGGCTTCGTGAGCTTCGTGCAGCCCGGCCCCCTGAACGCGCCGCAGGCGCTCGAAGGCAACGCCGCGCTGCCGCCGATGATCGCGCCCTTCTGGGGCGACCTCGAGCTGGGCGCAGGCCGTGTGCTCTGGGTGGTGGAGGGCCAGGAGTTCCCCCGCCGGTTGATCATCCAGTGGCAGGGCGTGCGCACCTCGTTGGACGAGAACTCGGAGCTGACCTTCCAGGTGCAGCTCTTCGAGACCGGCGAGACGCGGTTCATCTACGAGACCCTCACCGGTCAGGGCGCGGACGGGGAGTCTGCCCACGTGGGCTGGCGGACGACGGAGACGCTCGCCCGGGATCTGCAGGTGGGCGGGGCCTTCCTCGCCACGGGTGACGAGCTGGTGTTCTTCGCCAGCGGCGCGTCTGACCGGACCTTCACCTTCAACGCGGAGCGCGCCGGTGTGGTGGCGCCGTTCGTCCGGACCTCGGCGGGGCGGTACATCCCGTTCGCGGCGCGCGTGAACGTGCTGGCGCCGGGCTCGGTGCTGCTCAACGAGGCGATGCTCCTGCCCGAGCAGACCGCCACCGAGGGCCTGTGGGTGGAGCTGGCGAACCGGACGAACGCGGACATCGACCTCTCGGGCACCGAGCTCGGCTCCAACGCCACCGAGACGTCGTTCGTCGTCCCCGAGGGCACGGTGCTGCCGGCCAACGGCTTCCTCGTGCTGGGCCAGAGCACCGACCCGCTGGCGAACGGCGGCGCGCCGGTGGACCTGGCGTGGACGGTGGACTTCACCATCGACACGACGGCGACGGAGACGCTCTCCCTCACTGCCGGCGGAGGCCTCGTCGCCAGCATGACGGTCGATCCGGCGGACCTCGTGGCCGGCGAGTCCCACCAGGCGCCGGAGCGGGCGATCGGGGTCAACGGACTGGGCATGACCTGTGCCCGGACCCGGACCTTCGGGGCCAACGGCGCGGTGGGCACCCCTGGGGAGGCGAACGAGTTCTGCTTCCCCTACGCGCTGGAGACGATCCCGGTGAACTACCGGGACATCAGCGGCGGGAACACCGGCCTGTTCAATCCCGGCTTCGAGGACGTCGCCACGCAGATCGACATCTCGGCAGCGCCGTTCACCTACTTCGGCCAGAGCTTCGACACCATGCGGGTCTGCTCCAACGGGTGGATCCAGATGGGCCTCGGCACCTCGACCGCCTACACCAACCGGCTGGTGCCCTCCCCCACCTCCCAGCCCGTGGGCGCGCTGGCGGTGTTCTGGGACATGCTCGAGGATCCGTTCTGGACGGGCTCGAACGTCTACACCCGCCGCATCGAGGCCGGTGAGGATCCGAGCGCGCCGGTGGGTCACTGGATCGTCCAGTGGCACCGGGTCAGCATCTTCTTCTGGAACGACGACGACATGAACTTCCAGGCGAAGCTCTTCGACGACGGGGTGATCGAGTTCCACTACGACCTGATGCTGCAGGGTTTCGGTCCGGTGGACGGCTCCGAGGCGACGATCTGGATCGAGAACCTCACCGGGACGGGCGCGCTGGCCATCGGCCGCGACGAGCCGGTCATCCACTCCAACCTCGCGTTCCGCTTCACGCCGAAGCTCTAGGTCCAGGTGACGCGAATGACTTTCCACAACCATCCGAAGGTGACGGGTTCCCCGAACATGATGAACAGCCTGCGTCCCCTCCTGCTGGGCCTGGCGGCGACGGTCGTCCTCGCCGGCTGCCCCGCGGCGCCCCCTCCCCCGCCCGAGGTTCCCCTCGCGCCGGAGATCACGGCCTTCACCGCCTCTTCGGCGAGGGTGAAGGCCGGCACCCCCGTGACCCTCACCTGGGAGACGAAGAACGCCAGCGAGGTGAAGATCGACAACCTCGCGCTGGGCGTGGTGTCCGGCGTGGACGGTGAGTCCGGCAGCGTGGAGGTGACGGTCAACGAGTCGAGCGTGTTCGTGCTCT
Organism: uncultured Myxococcaceae bacterium; assembly: GCA_964502265.1. Lineage (GTDB taxonomy): Bacteria > Myxococcota > Myxococcia > Myxococcales > Myxococcaceae > JAFAFL01. Next base: position 8,222 of record CAZCWA010000162.1, read on the forward strand.
CGGCGAAGAACAGCCGGGGCGTGCGCGAGAGCGCCGCGGTGGCGGTGGAGGTGGAGCAGGGCGCCCGTGAGGTGCTCTTCGCCGCCACCCCGCGCGCGGTGGCCGCCGGCGAGCCGGTGACCCTGGCGTGGATCGCGGACGGCGCGAAGAGCGTCAGCCTGCGGGTGAAGGGCGGCGAGGCGCTCGACGTGGGCGACCAGCTCACCGCCGGCCACCTCTCGGTGCGCCCCACCGACAACACGACCTGGGAGCTCACGGTGGACGGGACGGTGTTCGAGGCGGCGGTGCAGGTGCGGCCGTCGATCCTCCTCGTCTCCTCCACGCCCGGCTTCGTCCTCCCCGGCGAGGACGTGACGGTGCAGTGGGTCACCCTGGGCGCCAGCCGGGTGACGGTGGAGGCGGTGGGCCGTGGGCAGGTGCACGAGACGGCGCAGCCGGGCCAGGTGGCCGAGGGCTCCTTCACCGAGCAGGTGGCGGAGACGGTCTCGCCTTCGGACGTGGTGAGCTACCTGGTGCGCGCGCACGGCGCCAACGACTCGGTGGTGACGGAGAAGCTGGAGCTGTACGTGGGCGGCGAGCCGGTGGTGGAGAGCTTCACCGCGCCCGAGTGGGTGAACGAGGGTGACTCCTTCCCGCTCACGTGGCGCACGGTGGGCGCGGACGCGGTGGAGCTCACCGCGGATGGCGCCCCGTTCTACCGCTCACTGTCGGCGGCGGAGGCGGCGGAGGGCACCCTGACGCTGGCGGCGCCGGAGCAGGCCACGACCTACCGGCTCACCGCGATCTACGCCCGCGGTGGCGTGGCGCACAGCGAGCCGCGGCTGGTCTCGCCCGTCGGCGAGCCGCAGTTCGTCTCCCTCACCGCGTCGCCCGCGGCGATCCAGAGCGGCGGCGAGCCGGTCACCCTGAGCTGGAACGTCGCCAACGCGCGGAACGTGCGGATCGACGCGGTCGGCGGCAGGACCGTGATCGAAGTGTCCGGCGTCAGCGCGGAGACGGGCACGACGATCGTGTACCCGAACACGGACACCGTGTACCGCCTCACCGCGGACAACGGCGCGGGGCTGTCGATTCCGCCGGAGGAGCTCGAGGTGACCGTGGACGCTCCGGCCACCCTCACCTTCTCGCCGGCCGAGGTGCCGCTGGGCGGTCAGATCGAGATCACCGGCGCCTCGGTCCCGGGCGTCACCACGGTGAGCGGGCTGCCCGCGGTGCGGAACCTCCCGGGGACGATGTTCGAGGACATCGCCCTCAACGGGGGCGTCCCGCTGGGCTACAGCGGCCCGGACACCACCGCGGTCCTGGTGCAGCTCCCGGAGACGTTCAGCATGCCGTACTTCGACGGCACGCTCTCCGGAGACCGTCTCTCGGTCTCGATCAACGGCTGGTTCGCGTTCAGCAACTCGTCCCTCAACGGCCCTGACGTGGCGACCCGGTTTCCGTCGACCGCGCTGCTGCCCAACGCCTTCGGTCCGCTGATGGAGGACCTGCGCGACGTCAACGGTGAGCTCTACTACCGGCTGGACACGGTGAACGGCGTGCGCCGGCTCATCGTGCAGTGGGACAACGTGCAGATCGACCTCAACGGGTCGGCGCAGAACGGAACCTCGCTCACCTTCCAGGCCCAGCTCTACGCCGACGGCCGCGTGGTCTACGCCTACGGCAGCCTCAGCGGGATCACGATCCAGCAGCCCTCCATCGGCCTTCAGGATGGGACCATGCTGCGCGGGCTCGACGCGCCGGTGGTGCCGCAGTCGAACG